>NZ_JBNKSF010000001.1:0-4928 GCF_050297175.1 Gynuella sp.
AGGAACAGATTGATCGTATCTGTGAGTCTGTCCCCGGAGGGGCGGGCAATATCCAGGATATATACCCGTTGGCACCGTTACAGGAAGGCATGCTGTTCCACTATCTGATGCAGGAGCAGGGCGATGTGTATGTCGAACCCAGTCTTATCGCTTTTGATCACCGAAACCAGTTGGATGCTTTCCTGGCAGGGTTGCAATTTGTAATAGACCGTCATGACATACTCAGGACATCCATGTATTGGAAAGGTGTCAAGGAACCGGTGCAGGTGGTTTGGCGAGAAGCCTCGCTGTCTGTTGAAGAGTGTCCTCCTGAAAATACCGAAGCGCTAATAGACACTCTTATTCAACGTTTTGATCAAATGAATATTCGCATGGAAATCGACCAGGCTCCATTGATCAAAGCGTTTACAACATATGATGTTCAGCAAGACCGCTGGATATTGAGCCTGTTGACACACCATGTCATCAATGATCACACCACATTAGAGATCATTGTTGACGAAGTTCTGATGTGTCTCAAGGGTCGTCACCGTGACCTGCCTGAACCGCTGCCGTTCCGTCGCTTCATCGCTCAGACCCGAAAACCTGGGCAGCGGGAAATGCAGGAAGCATTTTTCCATAATCTACTGTCCGATGTTGAAGAAACAACAGCGCCTTATGGGTTATCACAAGCGCTGAATGACAGTTTTAAAGTACATAAGAAACATGTACCCATCGATTCAGCCATCAATACCCGCATCAGGAATCTGGCCCGACATTCCGGTGTCAGTACGGCCAGTATTTTTCACTTGATATGGGCTCAAGTGTTGGCAGTCACGACCGGTCGCACCGATGTTGTTTTTGGCACGGTTTTATTTGGCCGTATGCAGGGAGGTGAAGGATCAGATCGAGCGATGGGCATGTTTATCAATACATTACCGATCCGCCTGTTAGTGAATGACCAACCGGTCATATCCGCTTTAAAAAATGTACACCAACTGCTGGCGGAACTGTTGCAGCATGAACATACACCGTTGGTGGTGGCGCAGAATTGTAGCTCTCTACCGCCACAGCAACCACTGTTCACCAGTGTGTTGAATTATCGCTATGACAGTATTGAAGAAGACTCTGAGTTTAATGAGATCGAAGGAGTTTCCATTATTTATGGAGAGGAGCGAACCAACTATCCGGTCACGGTCTCAGTCAATGATCTCCCGGAAGGATTCTCACTCGACCTGGTCGTAGATGAACAGATTAACCTTGAACAGCTTGCCGCGTTGATCACAGAAACACTGATCCTATTGGTTGAGACACTGGAGAATCAATCGCAAACCCCCGTCTGTCATCTGTATTCATTACCCACCGCGGAACATAATCGGGTTGTTCATGAGTTCAATCAGACTGATGCTATTTATCCAAAAGATAAGTGCCTTCACGAACTGTTTGAGTGGCACGCTATGAATACCCCGGATGCCATCGCATTGGTTCACCATGATATCACCATGACGTACCAGGCCCTTAATAAGCAGGCTAACCATTTGGCTCGGTGGCTACAGAATTCCGGCGTCCAGCGGGAAGCCCGGGTCGCTATCGCGTTAGAGCGAGGGTTTGATCTGGTTATTGCGGTGTTGGCAACTGTAAAAGTGGGTGGCTGTTATGTTCCCCTGGACCTGGCCGCACCTGATGAAAGGCTTCAGACTATTCTAGCTGATTGTCAGCCAACACTGCTGATCACCGATTCGGATGGAGATAGGTTCAAGGATCTTAATCAGGAAATCATCTCGCTAAATATTAAGCAGCTTGAACAATGGTGCCACGGTTCCAGTGAAAATCTGGATCAGACCTTATCGCCTACGAATCTGGCTTACATCATGTACACCTCAGGGTCTACAGGAAAGCCGAAAGGTGTGATGATTGAACAGAGAAATATCGTCAAATTGGCGATCAATAATGGCTATGCCGATTTTCAGGAGACTGACCGAATAGCCTGTATTTCAAATCCTGCATTTGATGCCAGTACTATGGAGTTTTGGGGGGCATTATTAAATGGGGCTCGCATGATTATATTTAGTCATGACGAAGTTCTGGAGGTAGATCGGTTCGTTCAGGGTTTAATGCACCACAAAGTGAATGCGATGTTCATGACAATAGCATTGTTCAATCGCTACGCCGAGAAAATGCAAATCTGTTTACCTCAATTGAAATACCTCATGGTTGGTGGTGAGACACTTGACCCCCGGTATATTAAAAACACATTAAGGCAGGCTCCGCCGGAAAATTTTATTCACGTCTACGGGCCAACCGAAACAACAACATTCGCCACCTCATACCGGCTGAATAACATTGACTTGCAACAAACGGCCATTCCAATCGGTAAGCCGATATCCAACACCCGGATATACATTCTCAATTCACAACTGAAGCCAGTTCCCACTGGAGTCCAGGGTGATATATATATCAGCGGTGATGGCGTTGCCCGGGGTTACTTAAATCAACCGGAAATTTCCTCTGCTGCATTTCTGGAGAATCCGTTTCTGCCAGGTACTCATCTTTATAAATCAGGCGATCAGGGACGCTGGCTGGCAAGTGGTGATATTGAGTTTCTAGGGCGCAATGATGACCAGGTCAAAATTCGTGGGTTTAGAATTGAGCCGGGCGAAATTGAATCTCGTTTGGTTCATTTGCCTTATGTAAAAGAAGCTCTCGTTCTGGCCAAAAAAGATACTTCAGGTGACAAGTATTTGGTGGCTTACTGCATATTTACTGATGAAAATAAGCAACAGGAAATTCGGAAGGCGCTGAGCCAGGTATTACCGGATTACATGATTCCCTCAGCAATTGTGCCACTTGAGTCATTTCCACTGACCCTCAACGGCAAAATCGACCGCAAGTCTTTACCTGATCCGCAAACAGAGTCATTAACGCAGCATCAATATGAAGTTCCGTCTAACGATATTGAAATTGCGCTGGCAGATATCTGGATAAGAATACTGGGTACGGAACGTGTTGGTCGTCAGGATGACTTCTTTGAACTCGGTGGCCACTCCTTAAAATGCGTTTCTCTTATTTCCGAAATTCAACAAAGCTTTGATATCGATCTGTCGATCCGCACCATATTCGAAAATAGTCAGTTGACTCAGTTGTCTGATCAGATACGACATCAGATAAGCCGTATACCGAATCAGGTAACAGATGAATTGGAAAAAAATATCCCAGAAAACATTGATGTAGATGCACTGGATGAAGCGCAGCTGGATGCCTGGTTAGATGCATTGTCTGACTGACCGGCATGACACAATCTGAAATGGAAAAATCTTATGTCTGATAATTCTCCGAATGTGATAGCGAGTAAACGAGAAAAGCTAAAAGCGCTTTTAAAGAAACGGGAAGCAGAAAGCCGCCTGAAAGCGCCTATTGAAAAGCTGACTAAAGAACAGCACGCCATGCATGGCAATCCTCTGTCGTTTTTTCAACAAAGTCTTTGGATGGTGACTGAAATTGAACACGGCAGCCATTACGCCTATCAGATTGCTGAAGCTTATCGTTTGAGAGGGGAATTGAACCGGGAATGGTTGATTAAGTCGCTTACTAATATCTGTCATCGACATGATGTATTACGAACAACCATACATCTGAATAGTCACGGTGCGATTGAAAACCGGATTGATCTTTCCGGTCATTTTGAACTCACGGAATATTCATTGGCGCAACTCGGAATAACATCAGAACAGCTACCACAATGGCTTTCGAGTCAAACAGAGAAACCATTTGATCTGGCTAAGGATCGATTACTGCGTGTAACGTTGATTCATGAACAGAATCATCAGAGTGTTTTGTTGCTTGAGATGCATCATCTTATTTCAGATGCGTGGTCTATCGATATTCTGCTGGAGGAACTGGCCGATAACTACAATGCATTGGCGAATGGTTATTTGCCTGATATTCAAACACTCCCCATTCAATATCAGGACTTTGCGATCTGGCAAAAAAAATATCTACAGGATGGCTACCAGGATCAGTTGATCAACTATTGGAAGCAGCAGTTATCGGGAATACCTGATGTACACCGATTACCATTGGATTATCCCAGACCCAAGCAGAAGTCCTATCAAGGAAAACATATACTCAGACATATTCCTCAGTCTATCTCGATGCCGTTACGACATTATGTGCAACAGCAAAATGCCTCCATGTTTATGGGGCTTTATGCCGTGTTCAGTAGTCTGTTGTCGCTTTTCAGTACAGAAGAAGACATCGTTATCGGCTCCACCTACGCAAACCGGCAACATCCAGATACTCAGCAATTGATTGGATATTTCGTTAATACACTGGTTCTACGTACTCAGGTGTCAGACGATATTGATTTTGAGTCACTGCTTGCTCGATGCCGCGAGGTCAGCCTTGAAGCTTTCGAACATGCCCAATTGCCATTTGATAGCCTGGTTGAAGCACTCAATCCACAAAGAAGTCTCAGTTTTAATCCGCTGTTTCAGATCATGCTCTCTTATACCGGTGATTCTGGAAGCGGTGAGTTTCAGATGGGGAATATCACTGTAGAGAGCATTCAAACACAGGATAACAGCGCACAGTTTGATATTAGTCTTGATATCAGTGAAGACAAAGATGGCCTTCATTGTTCCTGGGAATTCGCATCGGATCTGTTTACAGCGAACACGATTGAGAAAATGGCGGATTATTTTGAGCGATTATTGGAAATAGCCATTGATCAACCTCAAATGCCTCTCCGAAAGTTATCGTTGCTAACCAACGAAGAGCGCCACACCCAACTGAACAGCTTCAGTGGTCCGGCCCGTACCTATCCCGGTGCCCCCACGTTACACCAACGCTTCGAAGCCATCGCCGAACGCCTCCCAACTCACTGTGCCGTTGTGCATAACGACCAGCAGATGGATTACCAGACCCTCGACCGTCGCAGTAATCAGGTGGCT
>NZ_JBNKSF010000002.1:0-23360 GCF_050297175.1 Gynuella sp.
AAATTATGAACTGCGGATATGATATTCATTTCAGAGCCGCTACTTCTCTTCCTGAGTTAACCGCCGACATGAACGCATCTAATCGCGTAATGATTTCTGCATAATAATTGGGTAGCTCCAGATATTGAAAAATGGAGCTGCATTGATAACCTCTTTACACCCACCGGTCGCACTCCTCGCTGGCAAAGGGCGGGAGGTTAACTGGAGGGGCTTATGAATCCATGCGTTACGGGCCATTCTGGAAATATTTGATCAGTGATTCCGGGGACTTGATCATCGATTCTGGAAATCCAGAAAAAGTGATCAAATAAAACCAGAATTGGCGATCGTAATGTTCCAGAACAGGTGAACCAGTCTATCTCGGTATGTGACTACTCCTTAACAACTCCCTCTACTCTCCAGGAGGCTTTTCCGCTGTCGGGATATACCAGAATCACTATATCTTCGATACCCTTGTAACCTGTTCTTCAGGTATTTATGAATATCTTATTTGAGGTGGTAGATGGCCTTTAAAGCCTGACGCTGGCGAATCTTCATAAAATGCGGATTGGCTATGGAGTATTAAGGCACGGCTATAAGGTATCCTGAAGAAGTATCAGCCTAATGATGTTGTCTCTATTGTGACTTCCTCAATTTTCCCCTAATCTCTCATTGGAAGTAGTTTTTGGACAGATTCATGACTGATGAAATATTGACCCTTAAAGAGGTCGCGGACTACCTAAAACTCGCCGAGAAGACCGCCTACCGCTTGGCAGCGGAGGGCAAGTTGCCAGGCTTTAAAGTAGGCGGTAGTTGGCGCTTTAAGCAAGCGGATATACAAAGCTGGATAGAAAAGCAGAAAGCAAGTAGTAAAAGCAATATTGAGACAGAGTAAACAGCCTTGAATGCAATAGAAATAGAAGAAGCCATTAGTGCACTAGCCGAACAAGCATTTGATGCGGCAAGTTTCCCTTATGCTTTTTTAGAAGCATTTGGAAATAAGGCAACCACCATTAAACGTCTGAAAGGCGGTTCTACCAACACCTCGGATATTGAGGGCGGAGTATTACAACGCAGCAACATCCACATTGCTGTGTGTGCTGAGGGCGAAGTCACTGCCACGTTGAATACACTCAAAGCCAGCCCTGCAACCACTAAAGCCAAAGCCAAATTCATATTGGCAACCGATGGCATCAGCCTTGAGGCGGAAGACCTTGCCTCAGGCGAAACGGTTGCTTGCGACTACAAAGACTTCCCCAACCACTTTGGCTTTTTCCTGCCATTGGCTGGCATTACCACCGTTAAACAAATCCGCGATAACACCTTTGATATACGGGCAACCAGCCGCTTAAACCGCTTGTATGTAGAACTGCTAAGAAACAACCCCGACTGGGGTACATCAGAGCGCCGCCACGATATGAACCACTTTATGGCGCGGTTGATATTCTGTTTCTTCGCGGAAGACACCGACATTTTCAATGGCGATAACTTGTTTACGGCCACCATCGAACAGATGAGCGCAAAAGATTCCTCCAATACCCATGAGGTGATAAGCGAAATCTTCCGCTCAATGAATACCAAAACCACAGACCGCAAAAAAGAAAACATCCGCTCATGGGCAGATGGCTTTCCCTATGTTAACGGTGGTTTATTTTCCGGCAGCACCGAGGTGCCACGCTTTACCAAAATTGCCCGTTCTTATCTGCTACACGTAGGCACATTGGACTGGAAGCAGATAAACCCCGATATTTTTGGCTCAATGATTCAGGCGGTAGCGGATGATGAAGAACGTGGCGCATTGGGAATGCACTACACCAGCGTTCCCAACATCCTGAAGGTGTTAAACCCGCTCTTTTTGGATGATCTGCGCGAACAGTTAGAACAAGCAGAAAGCAACCCGCGAAAGCTATTAAACCTGCGTAAACGCATGTCCAATATTCGCGTGTTTGATCCTGCCTGTGGTTCAGGAAATTTTCTGGTTATTGCCTATAAACAAATGCGAGAAATCGAGGCAAAGATTAACGAGCTTCGTGGAGAGAAAGACCGCCCAACAGATATTCCGTTAACTAACTTCCGTGGTATTGAGTTGCGCGATTTTCCGGCTGAAATTGCGCGATTGGCTTTGATTATTGCTGAATACCAGTGTGATTTACTTTATCGAGGACAGAAACTTGCGCTTGCTGAATTTCTTCCACTGGATGCAGAAAATTGGATTACTTGTGGAAATGCGTTGAGAATTGACTGGCTTTCTGTTTGCCCACCTACCGGTAAAAGCGTAACCCTTATTGGCGATGACCTGTTTAGTGCACCCGCCGAACAAGCTGAAGTCGATTTTGAAAATGAAGGTGGTGAAACCTATATTTGCGGAAACCCACCATATATAGGCGACAAAAAACAAACTAAAGAACAAAAGGGTGATATTGAATCCATATTGGCTAATAAAACTAAGCGATGGAAGTCATTGGATTATATTGCAGGCTTCTTTATTAAGGCTTCAGACTTAATCGGTATTACTAACGGAGGATGTTCGTTTGTAACAACAAACTCTGTGTCCCAAGGACAACAAGTAAATGTGCTGTGGCCACTTCTTCTTGAAAATACAACAATTATTTCTGCTCACACTTCCTTTAAGTGGGCTAATTTAGCTCAAAATAACGCAGGTGTTACAGTGGTAATTATCCAACTGGGTGAAAAATATTCCAACGTAAAGAAACATCTTTATGAAGATGGAATTAGTCGACAAGTTGAACATATTTCACCATATCTTACCGCCCAGCAAACACCATTTCTTGCTAACGCCCCAAGACCAATTACAAATTTGCCACTGATGACAAATGGTTGTGCAGCCAAAGACGGTGGTAATCTATTGCTCAGTTCTAAAGAGGAAATACCTCCCGAAGATCATATTGCCCACAAATTCATACAACCATTATGGGGTTCAGATGAAATAATAAATGGCCGCTCTAGATTCTGTTTGTGGTTAGAAGATAAGGATATACCAGAAATAGAAAAAAGTAATTTTCTAAAGCACAGAATTGAAGGTGTAAGAGAAATGCGCCTAAGTAGTAAAAAGGCCGCCACAGCGGCTTGGGCGGACAGGCCACATAGGTTTGTTGAAATTAGAAGACCAAAATGTAGTCATGTGATCGCTCTGCCAAGTGTTACTACAGAAACAAGGCCCTATTTGACCCCCGTTTTTCTGACTGGCGATGTCGTAATTTCAAACCTTGCATTTGCCTTGTATGAAGCAGAATTATGGGTATTAGCTTTGTTGAGTTCTAGGTTGCATTATTCTTGGGTTAAGGCTGTTTGTGGTCAGCTTGAAACACGTATTCGATATTCAAATACTCTTGGCTGGAACACGTTTCCAATCCCAAAACTGACTGAAAAGAACAAAGAAGATTTAACTCGTTGCGCCGAAGACATTCTTTTAGCGCGTGAAACGCACTTTCCTGCAACTATCGCAGACCTCTATGACCCAGAAAAAATGCCAGCGGACTTGCGCCATGCCCATGAGCGCAATGACGAAGTGTTAGAGCGCATCTATATTGGTCGTCGCTTTAAGAACGACACGGAGCGCCTAGAAAAGCTCTTCGACCTCTATACAAAAATGACAACACCCTCAAATAAAACGAATGGCAAGAAGAAGGTATCCTGAAAATGACGGAACATAAATCCATCCCCTCTGTTTCAGTAAATTATGCCTGTAACGGCAGCTCGAAAAAATCCAATGAGCTGGGTATGCGCGTCATGCAGGAGCGAGCCTTTGAGAAACGGGGCGAGCAATACCTTCTGATTAAATCGCCCCCGGCGTCAGGGAAAAGCCGCGCATTGATGTTTATTGCATTGGATAAGCTGCATAACCAAAACATCAAAAAGGCCATCATCGTTGTGCCTGAAAAATCCATTGGTGCGAGCTTTAATAACGAGCCGCTAAGCCAATATGGTTTTTATTGGGATTGGGAAGTAGCCCCGAAGTGGAATTTATGCAATGCCCCCGGAGAGGATGGCGGTAAGGTTAATTCTGTTAATGCGTTTTTGGAAAGTGACGACAAGGTATTGGTTTGCACCCACGCCACATTCCGCTTTGCCGTTGACAAGTTTGGCATTCCTGCTTTTGATGACTGCCTGATCGCCGTTGATGAATTTCATCACGTCAGTGCAAACCCTGATAATCGCTTAGGCGCACAATTAGGGCAATTTATTGCCCGTGACAAAGTGCATATCATCGCTATGACTGGCTCATATTTCAGAGGCGATGCTGAAGCCGTTCTATCCCCGCAAGATGAAGCCAATTTCGATACGGTGACTTATACCTACTACGAGCAGCTTAACGGTTACGAGTATTTAAAAACCTTAGATATTGGCTATTACTTTTATTCTGGCTCATACGCGGATGACATTCTGAGCGTATTAAACCCAAACGAAAAAACCATTATTCACATTCCCAACGTGAATTCCCGTGAAAGTACGAAAGACAAAATCAAGGAAGTGGAACACATCATCGAAGAGCTGGGCAACTGGCTTGGCACAGACCCAACCACCGGCTTTCACTTGGTGCAAACAGCCGATGGGCGAACCATTAAAATTGCCGATTTGGTAGATGATGACTCTGCCAAGCGCGACAAAGTATCTGCCGCGCTAAAATTGCCAGAAGCAAAAAACAATCGCGATCATGTAGACATCATCATCGCGCTTGGCATGGCGAAAGAAGGCTTTGACTGGATATGGTGCGAACACGCTTTAACCGTAGGTTATCGCTCCAGCCTCACAGAAATTATTCAGATCATTGGTCGCGCCACGCGTGATGCCAAAGGCAAAACTCATGCGCGCTTTACCAACCTCATTGCAGAACCGGACGCTTCAGAAGAAGCTGTTACCGATGCCGTGAACGATACCTTAAAAGCCATTGCCGCCAGCTTGCTCATGGAGCAGGTACTTGCCCCACGATTTAACTTCACGCCCAAGAACGCACAAAGCGCTCCAGTAGAAGGCTTTGACTATGGCGAGAATGGCTACGACCCCAACGGCAACAATGTAGGCTTCAATGAAGCTACAGGGCAATTTCAAATTGAGATTAAAGGGCTTGCCGAACCCAAAAGCCCAGATGCACAGCGTATCTGTCAGGAAGATTTAAACGAGGTAATTACCGCCTTTGTGCAGGATAAAACCGCACTGGAACGCGGCCTCTTCGATGAAGAAATGATCCCTGAAGAATTAACACAGGTTCGCATGGGTAAGATTGTTAAAGACAAATACCCAGAGCTGGATGACGAAGACCAAGAAGCCATCCGTCAACACGCTATAGCTGCCCTAAACCTTACCCAGAAAGCGAAGGAAGTGGTCAATCAGGAGAGCGATACCGAGCGTACCGGTAGTACAGCATTTGTGGATGGTGTTAGACGATATGCGCTGAGTGTTACTGAGTTGGATATTGATTTAATTGATCGTATTAATCCCTTTAAAGAGGCTTACGCGATATTAGCGAAATCCATGAGCGAGGAGAGTCTGAAGCAGGTGGCGGCGATAATATCGGCAAAAAAGGTGAACCTCACTCCTGAAGAGGCAAGGGAGTTGGCTAGAAGAGCGCTTAAGTTTAAGAATGAGCGTGGACGTTTGCCGGATATCGCTTCACAAGACCCATGGGAAAAGCGAATGGCTGAAGGCATTGCCTTTCTAGCAAGAATGAAGGCGGAGTCGTCCAATGGCTAAATCCAATTTTACGCAAGAAGATGATGCGCTTTTAGCCGAGTTAGGCGTTGACGTTGAGCAAAAAAAGAAAGTTAAGCATACCCCGCGAGAAGAACGAATTATCGCTGGGTTTGAAGAAATTCAACGTTTTGCGGAAGAACATGGCCGTGCGCCACGCCATGGAGAAGCCAATGACATATTTGAGCGTTTATACGCTGTAAGGCTTGACCGAATTCGTTCACAAGAAGAGTGCCGCAATTTAGTTGAGCCGCTTGATCATCAAGGCCTACTGGATGCGAAATCGATAATATCGGAGCCCGAAGCTGATTATAAAACCGATGATGAATTGTTGGCGGCGCTCGGGGTGGAAGCACCGAAAGAAGGGGATATTACCCACCTTAAGCATGTTAAATCTCAGGCAGAGAAAAAGGCGGCTGAAGAGATTGCGTTGCGTACGGTTTGCCCAGATTTTGACAAGTTCAAACCGTTATTTGATCAAGTTCAGGACCACTTAACGCGTGGATTACTCGAAGCAAAAATTCTCAAAAACCAGAAAGGCCAAACAATAATGGCCGAAATCAATCAAGGAGATTGGTTTATCGTCAACGGCCAGAAAGCCTATATCGCTGAAATCAGCAATGAGCGTATTCACGGCTTTGATAAGAATGACTACAGACTTCGCGTTATCTTCGATAACAAAACCGAGAGCGATTTACTTCTTCGCTCCATGCAAAAAGCACTGTATGTGGATGATGCGAGCAGACGCATTATATCGCTCTCTGCTGGCCCACTATTCGACAGCATTGCAGGCGATGAAGATACCGCCAGCGGAACAATCTATGTGCTTCGCAGTAAGTCAGACCACCCAACCATCGCCGAAAACCGAAGCCTGATCCACAAGATAGGTGTAACGGGTGGCAGCGTTAAAACACGCATCGCCAATGCAAAACAAGACCCGACCTATTTAATGGCCGACGTGGAAATTGTAGCAACTTATGAGTTGTACAATATCAGCCGAACAAAGCTTGAAAATATCCTGCACCGCTTTTTTGATTCCGCCAAACTCGATATTGAAATCAATGACCGCTTTGGCAAGCCAGTGATACCCAGAGAATGGTTCTTGGTTCCCCTGTTTATTGTTGATGATGTTGTTGAAAAGATCAGGGACGGAAGTATTGGTAGATACAGTTATGATATTAAGAATGTGAAATTAGTCGAAATATCTGACTTTCAAGATTAGGAGAGAGGGGTAAATTCATCATGGTAATAATGGTTTTTAAGTGATGCAGTGTTCGCGCAGGTAGCCGTAATAGTTTGGAACTGGTCTGATAGCTATCGGTTTTTTAGACAATCATTGCTGGCGAGGGTGTCTATGGTTACCTCTGTGAAAAAGCACTTCCCTCAATTTCCCAACGCCAAAACCCCATTGGCTCATCGCCAGGAAGTTGTTAGGATGCCGGGATGAAAACGACACTCGATCATCTCCCTCTGGATAAACAGGAACAGCTGCTTCATGCGGTTGATGTTATTGTGCAGGCCGTGAAACCGGAGCTGCTGATTTTGTTTGGCAGTTATGCCCGGGGAGATTGGGTGGATCATCTGGAGGATGATGGGGTTCATTATCGTTATCAGAGTGATATGGATTTGCTGGCAATTACCAAGAACAGTGTGCTGGCCAAACGAATGGAGTCGAAGCGGTCTTTGAGCAACCGTCTGATGCGGGAGGTCAAAACGCCGGTGAGTTTGATTGCGGAAGATATCCATTTTGTGAATGCGCAGTTGAACAAGGGTCAATATTTCTATGCGGATATCTACCGGGAGGGGATTCTGCTGCATGATTCCGGCAAGCTGTCCTTAGTGGAGCCCAAAGAGCTGCCACTGGCTGCACGGAAAATAGAAGCCCAACGGCATTTTGATCATTGGTTAAAGGCGGCTCAAAACGACTTTAAAATGTATCAATATGCTGTGGAAGGTGAGTTGCCCAACAATGCCGCCTTTTCATTGCATCAGGTGACTGAGCGTTTGTTCTCCATGATCCTGCTGGTGTTTACCCACTACAAGCCCAAAATCCATGATCTCGAAAAACTACGTACCTTAACGGGCAGTATTGAGCCTGAGTTTTTATCGGCGTTTCCGGAGAGTACGCCGTTTGAATGTTCCTGCTTTGAGTTGCTGTGTCAGGCGTATGTGGATTCGCGCTATGACCCCGGTTATTCCATCACGACTGAACAGCTGGAGTGGCTGGCGGAACGCATCCGCCATCTGCAAACCCTGGCGGAAAAACACTGCGCCGCCAAAATCGAAAGCCTGGGCTGAAGTGCTTTTCAGCCCTTTCTGTTTCCTCTCATATTCAAATCTCTTCAGTCCAATGGCAACGCCGCGGATTTTTTAACCCGGATGCCCGCCAGTTGCCTGAGCCATTCATGACCGCTGACTAATAAGATACCCGCAAGCACCAACAGGGTTCCGAGCAGAAATTCCGGCTCAATGCGCTCATTTAAAAACACTGCACCGAGCGCCACACCAAACAGCGGTGTTAATAACGAGAGCACGCTGATGCGCGATGCCGGGTAGTGACGCAGTAACCAGAACCAGATGAGCAGGGCAAAAAAGGAGACCACCACGGTTTGAAAGGTCAGGCTGGCGAGGGCAGGAACGGTCGGTTTAAAGTGCCATTGGCCCAGGAGCCATGCGGCAATTATCAGCAGCACACAACCGACCAGCAGCTGATATAACAAGGTGTGTTCTGAGGGCGTGGATGCCAGTTTGGATGACCGGATCACCACGGTGGTCAATCCCCAGGCCGCGCCGCCGCCGATGGCCAGCAGATCTCCCAGTAATTGATTGGGGCTGTCATCGGTGATCGCGCTCTCGGGCATCAGAAATGCCGTGGCAATACCGGCCAGGGCGATGGCAATGCCCAGCCATTGCAGTGGTGCCAGTCGTTCCTCGGGCACTAAAAAATGCAGAATCAGCGCGGCAAACACCGGCGAGGTATAAAGAAATACTACGGTATGGGCGGCGGTGGTAAATCTGAGTGCTTCGCCGGCCAGTACATATTCCAGAGCAAACAAGATGCCGGCGGTCAAACCGGCGCCAATGTAGCCTTTCAATGGCAGGGTGAGGGTTTTGGCCGGGTGCAGCCACAAATAAAGCATGACCAGAACTGCTGCAAGACCCGAGCGGAGACCGATTTGCAGCACCGGAGAAATGTCATCTCCGGTGGCTTTCAGCACGACCTGCTGTAAGCCAAGGCACAAACAAAAAATAAGCATTAATCCCAATGCACTGGCATCAATGGGCCGGCGGCTGTTCATGACTGACTCCAAATATCAAACGATCAGGCATTATCGTTTTGTCAGCTTTGATAGATATAGCTAGAATCCGCCATTTGATAGCAGCAAAACGACATCCGTTATGAATCTTTCTCCACGCGAATTTCAGCAGTCACCTTATGCCGGCCACGAAGCGCTGCCCTCGGCCATTGTGTTTTGGGCGGCACAGACGCCGGCCGATGCGGCTTATCCGGTGCACAGTCATCCGTGGGGGGAGTTTGTGTATTCCTTCAGCGGCATGATGGAGGTGGTGGTGGCCGGGCGTCAGTATCTGGTGCCGTCTCAATATGGGCTCTGGCTGCCGCCGAATGTGGAGCATCAGGGGCTTAACCGCCACGCTACGTGTCATGGTTCGTTGTATATCTCTGTGCCTCACTGCACGGCGATGCCGGAGCTCACCTGTGCGTTGACCATCAGCCCGCTGGTTCGGTCGATGCTGGAACATTTGCATCAGTCGTTGCCGCCGTTGCCGTATCGCGCGGCCGACGAACGGCTGTTGCAGGTGTTGGTTGATCAGTTGGAGCAGGCCGAGGGTGCGGGCAGTTATCTGCCGACGTCGCAGGATCCGCAATTGAGCCGGCTGCTGCGAATGCTCGATGCCCATCCCGGTGATGGTCGCTCGGTGGCACAATTGGCCAGTGCTGTGCATCTGACTGAGCGGACATTAGTGCGCCGTTGTCAGCGGGATTTGTCGATGTCTTTGAACGAGTGGCGTCAGCGCTTGCGCATCGTTAAGGCGATGCCGTTGCTGATCGCCGGGCACAAAGTGGAAAGCATTGCGCTGGAGCTGGGTTATGGCAGCTCCTCTGCGTTTATTGCCATGTTCCGTCGGTTGATGGGTGTCACGCCAGATGAGTACCGGAAAACCCGTATCGGCAAATAGGCACCCATCCGGCGTGTGTTTTACTCGGCCATCATATGTCGTTGTCCCTGATGCAAAGCGCGGTAAACCTGGTTGCGTAAGTGGTTGGCTTCCGGGTTGCTGATGCTGCGGGTGGGGTGACGCATTACCAGACGCAACAAGACATTTTTTTGGCCAGGACGCATGCCCATGCGTTCAACTGCGGTGTTGGGCAGGTTGAGATACGGCGTTTCGCTGACAATGATGACTTCTTCCAGCAGATCGGCGTGATCGTGTAATAGCTCGCGCACGTTATCGCCCAGAATCTCGACGTTGATGTCTTCGTTGACCGCCAGTGACAGATCCCGTTTGATGGTCGGCTGGAAGGAGACTTCCTGCCAGGGTTCAAGGTCCTGCATTTGTGCCTGAATTCTGGGGTCTTCGTGGCGCAGCAGGCGGATATCGGGAATGTTTTTGCGCAGCATGAGTACCCGGTCCAGGCCAATGCCCATGGCAATGCCGGTGGTTTTTTCCGGATCCCAGCCGCAGCGTGTTAATAGCGCCGGCGATATCAATCCACCTTCACCAACCTCGACCATTTCACCGGCGGGATTGCGGGCATCAATTTGCAGGCCATTTTCCGTATAGGGATGAGGGGAGTCTGATAATGTGATGGTGCAATCCGGTAGGACGCGGTTGAAAATCGCGTTGACTGCAGTGGTGACAATGTCCTGCTGGCCGTAGGGTTCCCGGTTCAGTAACAGCCAGACATCGAGCTGATGAGGTTCGCCGGTATGCCAGCGATCGATGCTGTCGCGGCGATATACCAGACCATGGCTCAGGGCGCCAAGATAGTCAGGATGGTTGCCATGGCTCCAGCCCCGCAGCCAGCCGGGAATGGCGCTGGAGGTTTGGGTTCTTAGCATCAGGTTATCGGTCAGGTAACGGCTGTAGCGGGCTTCGCGCGCGGGGCCATCGTCGGGATAACCCAAATCATCGTAGTTGGCAGTGGTTCTGACCACCGGGTTGTGATTGAGGCGTTGCAGATAGCAGGGCCAGGTTTGTTCGAGTGACTGTTGTACTTCGGTGATGAGCTGCTGCATGGCGTGCGGCCCCTGTTGAGGGTCCGTCAGGTCACGAAGGGTTAGGGCATTAATCAATTGGGTATGGGAAATGGCGACAATCGACATTTTGAAAATCCTCTAAAAAAACCAAGTTCGGTTGAACGTTTTGATGTTGTTTTGGTTTTGACCTCCGGGTCTGGCCCGGAGGAGAGGCTTTTCAGAATGAAAAGTTAACCCGCCGCGCCCGCTTGCTGGACCCGGAGGTGAATAAATCGATGTGAATGGAGATGAGATAAAATAGTCATGCGCCAAAGCTTAATGATCTTTTTGAATTTGACAAGCTTATTTTTGGTCAGCTTGTTCGAAGGTGTGTGATCAGCGCTTGGGTTTACCTGAGAATCGGGTCAGTGCCGGGTCCATGTGATCCCAGTGGCTGGCCTGACTGCAGAAAGCATTTGCTTTTGGATGATACAGGGAGGTGTTGTCCAGGGTACCGGCAAGCACTGAGGTGCGATCGGCAACGGCTTCGACTTTGCCAAGCACCAGCGATCCGCATCGGGGGCAGAAACCACGACGGATTTTTTTCCCGCTGCCGCCAATGCTTTCATAAAACGTTAATGTGCCATTGGTTTCCATGACATCATTATTGAAAAACATCAATGGCGCATACGCGCTGCCGGTTGCCTGCTGGCAGTCACGACAGTGGCAGTTAAATTGAAATACCGGGTCGGCGTTGCATTGGTAACTGAACGCTCCGCAAAAGCATCTTCCTGTATAGGTCATACTCACCCTGCCTGTTGCTCATCTGGTGAAGCGATACTTTAGTGTAGTGTCTCAAATAAAACGCATATTTAAATGGGCCGCCAAATTCACGTCGCAACTCTACGTTAAGTTCAGCCAACGGCGTTCCACTCTTTGGGAAGCTCTCAAGACGCCCACCGTTTTTTGACAATGGAAGGGCGGGCCATTGCCGGCGAGCTGCGCCTCGCTGTGAACATCTTGAGGTGCTTTTTTAATGTAGGTTTTATTCAAGACACTACATTAGCGTTATGAAGCGACTCCGGCAACCGCACTTATTCGGCAAGTGCGATACCTATGCAGGGTGTGAAGAATCTGGGCTGGCAGCGTGTTCTGTGGTTTGTCTGGGGCAGGTGGTCAGGTCTTCTGTCATGGTGGGTGTGGTTGTATCGGTGGTGGTCAGTCCGATCCGTTGATGCAGCTGTTGCTGATCAAATCCCTGAATATAAAGTGTGTGGTCAATCACCATGAGTGGTCGTTTTATGAGGATAGGATCTTTGATCATCGCGGCTAATGCGTCTTCGTCGCTGAGGTGTTCGGGGGTGAGTTGTCCAGATTTGATCGCTGGGGCTGTCTGGTTAAAACACTCTGCTATTGGCCGGTTGCCGAAGAAAGCCTTGAGGCGTTCGGTGGTCCACTGTTGTTGCAGCAGGTTTTCGGTGTGTACTTCATGGCCGGATGATTGCAGCCATTGCAATTGCCGGCGGTTGTTGATGCAGCCAGGTTTCTGAAAAAAGATGATGTGTGCCATACGAGATTCTCTGCGTTGAGTAAGAGGATGGCACTGGTTGTCTCTCTCAGGAATCCAGGGTTGAAACCAGTACCTTAATACCTGCTATTCCAAAAAACATACCAAATATGAGATCGAACCATCGGCCCAGTCTGAGGTAGATGGTTTGCGCCCGGCGGGTGGAAAACAGTAGGGCATAACCGATGAACACAAAACTGCTTTGCACGCCAACAGCCATGATCACAGACCATAACCCGGCAATGCTGGTGTTATGAGGAATACCGATGGCGTATAAGGCACTGAAAAACAGAATGGCTTTGGGGTTGGTCAGGTGAATGGCCAGGCCCTTGAGATAGGTTCGGGGGATCGATACGGGCGCGTTTTCGACGATCCGCAGGCGGTTGCCATGACGGGTGGATAACAGCGATTTAAGTGCCAGAAACAACAGGTAACCGGCACCCACATAGCGAAGCATCTGAAACAACCAGACGTTTGCGTACATCACTGCGCCCAGGCCAAAAGCTGCCGAGCATGACCATATCAGAGAGCCGCTCAAAATGCCGCTGGCAAGGGTGAGTCCACGAATGCGGCCCTGATTCATGGAGGTACCGGCGATGGCCAGAGTAGCCGGGCCGGGGCTGGCGATCGCCACCAGTGCGGCGGCCAGAATCACCGCGTAGTGAATCTCAAGCATATGATATGTCCGATGGTTTTAGGGGGTGGCGGTTTTTGATGAGCCTGGCAATCAAGTAGATGCTCCTGGCGTGTTTGGTTGCTCTGGATATTGCTGCATTCGGTCTGAAACAATCTGTGCTCATTCCGGGCGATTTATTTGTGGATTGATGGTCGCCGGTTTCATAAAAAATGGTTTTCATGACAACATGAGATGCTCTGGTCATCAAGCCCACATTTCAATGTTTCAGCTACGACAAAACCTGCTTTTGTCGGGTTTCAGACAATCGTTTTGACGCTAATCCCCTGAAAAATCAACGGTTTTCACATGGCTTGCCGTTTGCAATCTCTCTTCAACAGCAAAACAGACACGCAGGAGAGAGTGGAAACATGGCGATGAAATCCAAACAGATTGCAGAACTGCTGGATGAACCGGCCTGTAGTCATAACCACAAATCCAAGTCCGGATGTGCGAAGCCCAAACCGGGCGCGTCTGCCGGTGGCTGTGCTTTTGATGGCGCTCAGATCGCGTTGCTGCCGATCGCTGACGTGGCTCATATTGTTCATGGTTCCATTGCCTGCGCGGGCAGTTCGTGGGACAACCGTGGCACCCGTTCCAGTGGTCCGACATTGTATCGGATCGGCATGACCACCGACCTGACCGAACAGGATGTGATTATGGGCCGGGGTGAAAAGCGTTTGTTCCATTCCATTAAGCAGGCGGTAACTACTTATCAGCCGCCGGCGGTCTTTGTTTATAACACCTGTATTCCAGCCCTGATTGGAGATGATGTCGATGCCGTGTGCAAGGCGGCGTCTGAACAGTTTGGCATTCCAGTGGTGCCGGTGGATGCCGCCGGCTTTTACGGCACCAAAAACCTGGGTAACCGGATTGCCGGTGAATCCATGGTGAAGCATGTGGTGGGAACTCGTGAACCCGATCCGGTACCGGCGTCGGCCGTTCGACCGGATGTGACGGTTCATTCCGTCAATCTGGTTGGCGAATACAACATTGCCGGTGAATTCTGGCATGTGCTGCCGTTGCTGGATGAACTGGGGATCCGGGTGTTGTGTACGCTTTCTGGTGACGCCCGGTTCCGTGAGGTGCAGACGATGCATCGGGCCGAGGTGAATATGATGGTGTGTTCCAAGGCCATGCTCAATGTTGCCCGCAAGTTGCAGGACAGTTATGGCACGCCATGGTTTGAAGGCAGTTTTTATGGTGTTTCGGATACCAGTGAAGCGCTGCGCAATTTTGCCCGGCTGTTGAATGATGAGGCGCTGATTGATCGCACCGAGGCACTGATCCAGCGGGAGGAGGCGCGTATACATGCGGCGCTGGATGAGTGGCGGCCACGGCTCAGTGGCAAGCGGGTGCTGCTGTATACCGGCGGGGTGAAGTCCTGGTCGGTCATTTCTGCACTACAGGATCTCGGCATGGTGGTGGTGGCCACCGGTACCAAAAAGTCCACCGAGGAGGACAAGGCACGAATTCGTGAGCTGATGGGTGAAGATGCCATGATGATTGAGGATGGCAATCCGCGCGAGTTGCTACGCATCGTTAAGGACTATCAGGCCGATATTCTCATTGCCGGCGGTCGCAATATGTATACCGCGCTGAAGGCGAGAGTGCCGTTTTTGGATATCAACCAGGAGCGTGAGTTTGGCTATGCCGGTTATCGCGGCATGTTGGAACTGGTGCGTCAGCTGGCGTTGACGATTGAAAGTCCGGTCTGGCAGGCGGCCAGATCCGCGCCCCCGTGGCAGACTTCACGACATGACGAAGTGTTACCGTTACCGGCTGCTCTGGCAGCCAATGAGGGGTGATATGAGCGAGATCATTAAGCGCAAAAAAGCATTGGCGGTCAGTCCTCTGAAAGCCAGTCAAACGGTGGGCGCATCGTTGGCCTTTCTTGGCCTGAACCGCAGTATGCCATTGATGCATGGGTCGCAGGGCTGTACTGCCTTCGCCAAAGTGTTTTTTGTGCGTCACTTCCGTGAACCCATTCCATTGCAGACCACGGCCATGGATCAGACTTCAACGGTGATGGGCGCGGATGAAAATATTGTTCAGGCGCTGGCAACCCTTTGCCAGAAAAGTGCCCCGGCGGTGATTGGCCTGGTGACGACCGGGCTGGCTGAAACTCAAGGCTGCGATATTCAGGCGGCGGTGAAAACCTTTGCCAAAGAGCATCCGGAGCTGGCGGCAGCGACCGCCGTGGTACCGGTGAATACGCCGGATTTCAGCGGCTGTTTTGAATCGGGCTATGCCCTGGCCGTGAAAGCCATGATCAATACGCTGGTGCCCGATACTCACGATGGTCATGAAAACCGGGTTGGGATGCGCCGCCGACAGGTGAACGTGTTGTGTGGTGCCCATCTGACGCCCGGAGATCTCGAATACCTGACCGATAGCATTGAGCAGTTTGGGTTGCGTCCACTGTTGATACCGGATTTGTCCGGTTCTCTGGATGGGCATTTAAGTGAGGATGAGTTCAATCCTTTAACCACCGGCGGTACGACGGTAGAAGATCTTGCCAGTGCCGGTGAAAGTATTGCCACGCTGGTGATCGGTGCGAGCCTGTTTGGTGCGGCTGAACGGCTGGAACAGAAAACCGCTGTGCCGATTTATCGGTTTCATCATTTGATGGGCATTACGGCGAATGATCGCTGGCTGGTGACGTTATCAGAACTCAGTGGCCAGCCAGTGCCGAGCCGTTATCAGCGGTATCGGAGTCAGCTGCAGGACGCCATGCTCGACACTCATTTCATGATTGGTGATAAGCGGGTGGCCATTGCGGCGGATCCGGATCTGCTGATTGCGTTTGAAGATTTTTTGCGTGGTATGGGGGCGGCCACTGTTGCGGCCGTCGTACCGGCGGCCAGTCGCGATTTGACGCAGCTGCCAATGGCCGAAGTGCATGTGGGAGATCTTGAAGATCTGGAACGACTCGCCGCCGAGCAGGGGGCTGAGCTGCTGCTGGGGAATTCCCATGCGGTGGATTCTGCCGGGCGTCTGGGATTGCCGTTATTGCGCATTGGCTTTCCGCAATACGATCTGCTGGGTGGTTTTCAGCGTTGCTGGTCAGGGTATCGTGGCAGCCAGCAGGCGCTGTTTGATCTGGCCAATATGATTATGGCCAGCCACCACGATATTCGCGCGTACACCTCTATTTACCGGGATTCCGGCAACCAATACAGCAATGAACAGCACATGAGGCACTAAATGACACAGGTAACGAGGCAGTTGCAAGTGATCAAAGAAATCGATGACAGCAAAATGTTGAAAATCGCGTTTGCCACCAGCGACCGTAAAACTGTGAATCAGCATTTTGGATCGGCGCAGTCATTTACCATTTATGGCATCACGGCTTCAGAAGCACATCTGTTGATGGTCAGCGAATTTGAGGATCTGAAGCAGGATGGCAATGAAGACAAACTGGTGATCAAAATTGAATTGTTGAAGGACTGCGTCGCGGTTTTTTGTCGCGCTTGTGGTGCTTCTGCGGTACGCCAGTTACTGGCCTGCAATATTCATCCGGTCAAGGTGACCGACGGGCCTGATGAGATTGACACAATTATCCAGTCGTTGCAGCAGGAACTGAAAGACAGTCCCGCTGGCTGGCTGGGAAAAGCTGTGAAACAGATGCAGCGTGAGCAGCAGCCGGATCGACTGGATTTTATGGCAGAAGAAACCTGGGACGAATAACGAGGAGAACGAACCCATGACTGAATTTGTAGAAAAACTGGAAGTGGCGGACAACGATCCGGCCCTTAAATTGTCGTTTATACGCGGCATCATCACTCAGCTCAGGGCAATGGATACCTACGGCACTTACGACACCTGGAATGACGCCAGGGTGATTGATCCGTTGGTGTTAACCAAAGAGCGGCGGCGGGATATTCCGGTGGTTGGCGATCCTGATGAGGTGGTCATTTCCCGGATCAAGGCTTATTACAATGCCATTGCCGCTGGGATTGAAGTGGAAAGCCAGCTGATGGCGATGCCGGTGATCAATCTTTCCCATGAAGGATTTGGCCGGGCATTGATTAAAGTTGGCAAGCTGGTGGTGGTGGATAAAACCCTGCGTGATGTTCATCGTTTTGGCTTTGATTCGCTGGAACAGCTGGCGGAGGAAGGCTCGACATTAATTTCCGATGCGGCGGCATTGATCCAGCAGCATCGTCAAGTGGCGGAGTTATAAGATGGATGAGACAGAATTAAAAGCACTGGAAAAAGAAGTCAAAAAACGCAAACGCATTGCAACTGAGCTGGCTTCGGAGGTACACGATCTGGTGGAAGACACCTTGTGGACCGATTACGAACAATTGCCCGCCAAAGCCGAGCGGGTGTATCAAGCCTGTCTGGCCTGGGCCGAGGCGAAATCCCGATTGCCGGCCTGACAATGCGCACCATGGTAGCCATCCCGATGTGGCAACGATGGTGAAGGGCCAAACATGATTAATGGTATGGATGACTGTGGGCTTAGCCCGCAGGCACTAACGCTTTGTGATTTTACTGTTGAAAGAGAGAGAAAAGGGGGTAGAGATGGCTGCAATCATACAAGGGCAAACCCGCGGGGGAACGGAGTGGACGCCCCAATTCGTCACTGAATTGGATCCGACCAATTGTATTGGCTGTGGCCGCTGTTACAAAGTCTGCCCCCGTGATGTATTTGAACTGGTGGAACGAAGCGCCAGTGACGATGACGACGACTTTTACGATGACGACGACGAGATGATGGTCATGAGCCTTGCGGATCCAATGGACTGCATTGGTTGTATGTCCTGCTCCAAGGTCTGTCCGAAAAAATGTCATACCCATGCACCGCAGAGCCTGTGAGGTCATACCATGCCAAAACCTGTACACCATGTATTTGTCTGTATACAAAACCGCGACCCCGGTCATCCTCGCGGCAGCTGCAGTCACGCCAGTGATAGCAATTTGATGGAGCTGTTTGGGAATGCCATTGCCAAACGTGGTCAGTTTGGTCGGATTGCGCTCAGTGCCTCCAGTTGTATTGGTCCATGTCATATCGGCCCGAGTGTTCTGGTATACCCCGAGGGTATTCTTTATGCCGAAGTGGGTGCAGATGATGTTGACAGTATTGTTGAACAACACCTGATTAACGGCGAAATCTTAGAACATAAACAAGCACCAGCGGAGGTTTGGTCATGAGCAGTATTGCAGCACTTAATATCCCGGAAAGTTATTTCTCCAGAACGTTGCCTGAAGAGGTACAGGTTGTTTTGGATGGTATTCGATATGCGCATCCCGAGGTGAAAGAGGCTGCGTTGATCTCCGCGCTGAAACGCTGGCCAGAGGTGCTGGATATTCATATTTCCCTATACAAGTTTTATTTTCGTAGTGGTCGTTATGCAGAGGCGGAGTGGGGCGCCTGGAAGGCATTGTCCATGGCGGCCAGGCAAGCTGGCATTAGTCATAATTATCGCCGCCTGCATGTGCACTCCACTGATTGGAGTACCAACAATGAACCAGCACGGCAGTTTTTGTTCTGCCTGAAAGCCTTGGGGGTGATTCGTTTGCGCCGGCAAAAACTGGCTGATGCCCAACGGGTGCTGGCTAAATTGATGCAGTTGGATCCCAATGATGAAGTCGGGGGTGGCAGTTATTTCCAGATTGCTGAAAACCTGATTGCTGTATTGTCGGAAATGGATGATTAATTGCATTGGGGATGTTTGAACCGCGTGATGATGGTGGCTGATGCGATTGTGGAATATAACGCATAGCCACTATATAGATGTTGTAGCGAGTTTGGGGGTGTATTGATGTGCAGCGAATCAAATCGTTATACCCGGTTGTCGTATCATCCGTTGACTGCTATTTCTTTGCGAGGTGTTGGTTTTTATTAATGTCGAAATTCAAAAAATACATACTTCTTTAGTACTGGTATTTCCAATTGATCCATCCACTATTGCTCATATATCCCATTGATCTATGCTGAACCAGGTTAAGCGGTTGAGCTGTCTTTCGCAATCATAGAAATCTGTTTTCGTCTATATTTGTATAGTGTTATTGGTTTTTTTTGATCGGTTATTATGCATCATAAAAGCCTATGGCGTGTGTTGTTAATACTTCTGTCTGTAAAAGAATCCCTGTTGTCTGGTAAGGTGTTAAAGGATACATTTATATCTACTCAGGGTGCGCCTGAAATCTCATAAATTCTTTATGAAACCGGCGATGGTGTGGTGTTGGATGAGATCGGGGAGAACCTGATAATGACAAACTGTCCTGGAGTGTGGTTGTGGTATCAGGGAGAAAAACAAACTCTCGATTTTCTGCACTGAACTGTTTTATTCGATGACCTTTTATAGCGTGATGTAGGAAATGCAGAAGGTGTGGTCCGGATACAACCGTTTCTATTTTTCAGCGGCTCTGTGTATTGAAGGTGAACGCTGTGGAACAGCCAGATAATCTTGATAACGACCAAACACAAGAGTGCAACATGAGCCTTATACCAACAGAACATATTGGGTCCATCCCTCGTCCCACTGAATTAATTACGGCCTATCAAAAACAGCAGAGTGGAGAAATCAGTGAAGAAGCGCTGGAAGCTCTGGCCACTCAGGCAAGTATTGAAACGATAAAAAAAATGGAGGAAACGGGGTCTTATTGTGTGGGTGATGGTGAACAGCGAAAATTCTCCGGTTTTGCATCCTACTGCCTTCACGGTGCCAGTAATTTTGCTCCGGATGGCGCGGAAATATTGTTTTCTGACGGCCATAGTCGATTACTGCCACGATTGACAAAAGGGCCGTTTAAATATCAGATGACTGCTGACATGTTTCTGGAAGATGCCATGAAACATACCAAGCATCCGATTAAGCAAGCGGTCATTTCCCCTTCGTTGCTTAGCCTGTTATATCCCAATACCCCGATTCCCGAGTATAGCCGCAATCAGTTTCTTGAGGATGTTATTCGCCAGCACCATCAGGAACTGGCGCGATGCCTGGAGCTGGGGGCACATAAGGTACAAATTGACTTTACTGAAGGTCGGTTATCTCTGAAGCTGGATCCATCAGGCGAGCTGTTGACCGGCATGGTCGATTTGATCAACTCCGGACTGGAAAGTTTTACTGATGCACAACGGCAGAAAATCGGGTTGCATACCTGCCCGGGTGCTGACCGGGATGCGACCCACAGTGCAGACGTCGATTATAAAGAACTGTTGCCGACGTTGTTTCGGGTTAATGTGGGCAATTTTTATGTGGCGATGGCATCGGAAAAAGATCCCGAAAAAGTGCTGTTACAGATTAAGTCTCTGATCAAACCTGGTGTTCGGGTATTTATTGGTGTTATCGATCCAATTGATCCGGTCATTGAAACACCGGAGCAGGTATGTGAGCGGGTGTTGAAGGCGGCCGAATATATTCCTTTGGATAATTTGGGTACAACTGACGATTGTGGTTTTTCGCCATTTGCAGATGACGATTCAACTTCACGAGATATTGCGTTTGCCAAGATCAAAGCCAGAGTTGAAGGTACCCGCATGGCTGAAGAAATTCTGGTTGCCAGGAAATAAGTTCTGAGAGGTTAAATAAACCTGCGCAAGCGGGAACCGCTGGTTTATTTAACAACGATAGTATTTTGTTTATGGCCAGCAACTTTGTGAACACTTACTTGTTAATCTGCAACATTTATGTCGGATTAGTAATGTGATGATGACCGGTTTTGGAGTTTCGTAAATGTCTATGCCGAAAGACGATCTGCAATCACTTAGGGACCGGATCGAGGCACTGGAAATGCAGGTGTTGTCGCTGGAAAATCAGAACCGGGAGCTTCGGCAAAGTGAGTTGGTTCAGCAACTCAATGAAGAAAAACTCAACGAGATTCAACGAATCGCGTCAATTTACAGTTGGGAAATCAATGTTGTCAGCCGGCGTTTGAAATGCAGTGATATGTTGAAAAGCATATTGCACCCGCCGTTTTCTGAGTATTTAACGGTCGAGGACCTGTATCAGATTATCCACCCTGATGATATTGGACATTACCGCAGGCTATACGACGACTCTGTTGATGCTGAGAAACCTTTTGAGCTGGAACACCGTATTATTCTTCAAAACGGCAGTGAACGTATTGTCAGGCATTTCTGTAAGACATTCTTTTTAAGTAATGGTATGCCCTTTAAATCGATGGGGCTGATGCAGGATGTCACCCAGCTCAAGAAAACGGAGGAACAACTCCGGCGGGCAATTACTGAAGCCAAAGCTGCTAATGAAGCCAAGTCCAGTTTTCTTGCGAATATGAGTCATGAAATCAGAACGCCGGTAAACGGTGTGATCGGTATGACACATCTGTTGCTGGATAGTGCATTGGATCAGGTGCAGCGTGATTACGTTGAAACCATTCGCCACTCTGGTGATGCGCTGCTGGCAGTCATCAATGATGTTCTCGATTTTTCGAAAATTGAAGCCGGGAAGATGGAGCTGGAGCAGGTTGATTTTGATCTCTTTTCCACCGTTGAGGATGCGTTGGAAATTCTGGCGGAAAGTGCTGCCAGAAAACATCTCGAAATTGCATATGTTGTGGAGCGGGGAGTGGATGCCTGGGTTCAGGGGGATCCATCCCGGATACGCCAGATTCTGCTAAATCTCGTGGGTAACGCGATTAAATTTACCAGTTCGGGTGGGGTTGTCGTAATGTTAACCCGAGATGTTCAGGGGACGCAGTCTGATTTCATCCGGTTTGAAGTGATTGATTCTGGCATCGGTATTTCCGCCCAGGCTCAGGCAAAGCTGTTTCAGGCATTTACCCAGGCAGACACTTCTATAACCCGTAAACATGGTGGCTCGGGATTGGGTTTGGCAATCTGTGACCGGCTGGTGACTCTGATGGATGGTGAGATTGGCGTCAACAGTGTTCCCGGTGAGGGCAGCACATTTTGGTTTACTGCCAGGTTACCCGTCAGTGTCCAGCGTCAGCAAGCGCCGGCCGAGGAAATCATGAAGCATATGAATGTTCTGTGTATTTCCCAAAATGAACCGTTTTTGCAGTTGATTACCCGACAGTTAACGAATTGGCATTGTCAGGTGACGGCGGTGACAGATCATGAACAGGCGCTCACAGAGCTTCAAAAAGTCGATCTGGGTTTTAACCTGGTGATCGTTGATACCCAGCTTGAGGATATGAGGCTGGTTGCAAAGATTCGTGCATTGCCGGAAATGTCGAAGATTCATATTATTTTGTTACGACGATTTGGCCAGCATACTGACCAAAGCTATATGTCCAGTGTGGATATGTTTATTACTAAGCCGATCCGGTGGACCAGGATGTATCGCTATATTCTCTCGGTCTTCAGTCAGGAAAATGGAACTACGGTTAATCACCATCAGCAGCATTCGTTGGGTGATCATGCGGTTGCCTCTTTGCGGTTTCGGGTATTGCTGGTTGATGACAATATTATTAATCAGAAAGTTGCTGAGCACATGTTGCTACGGGTTCGCTGTCAGGTTGATATCGCTGAAAATGGCAGAGAGGCGTTGGACATGCTTGAGAGGCAGAAATTTGATCTGGTACTGATGGACTGCCAAATGCCGGTGATGGATGGTTTGACTGCCACAGAGATGATTCGTGCTAACGAGCGCATATCCGGTGAACATATTCCAATTGTTGCCATGACGGCCAATACGATGAAAGAGGATATGGAGAAATGTTTGAGTGTTGGCATGGATGACTATATCAGTAAGCCCGTTAGGCCCCAGCAGTTATATGATACTCTCCAACGCTGGTTGCCGCTCCCCGATGCAGTGATATTGGGAGCCGATATCGAGGATAGCTGATGATCTTCGGTCATTATGTGACTGGGAAGGAAATAATGAATGCCCCTCTTTATTAGACCTGCCGTAAATGTATCGCTATAAGCTCGAATGCTGCCTTAATTCTATATGCGTGTTGAAATAAGGATCGCTGACTTCAAATCTCTTATTTTTTCTTTGAATGATATTTTCTGTGTATGTGGCATTGGTCAACGGAATTATTTTTTAAAATAAGTGCTTGCACTGTTGCAAAATGAATTTTTGAACGCCATTGTTCCACAGAGTTACATTTCATTGCCTGATGGCCATGGGTGGCTGTTTTTTGACGCCTTAGATCTCCTGCTAAAACGTAAAAACGACTTCCGAAAAACAATCCTTCACAAAGCAAAATGTCCTTGAAAATTAGGGTTTTATTGGCGTCCGAACAGTTTTTTTGGAAGTGACTGAAAGCTGACATCTGTCGTCATAAGGCG
>NZ_JBNKSF010000003.1:0-37318 GCF_050297175.1 Gynuella sp.
CCCGGTTATATCGCAGCAGAGCAACCATCGATACTCGAACGTATCAATCTCTCAGACACACAATGGCATCGTCTCACCCGAAAATTTGAAAAACAGTTCAAATGTTTTGCCGGTCAGAAGTCATCGTTTGAAAGAATCAAAACCTGTTTTAACCTGAACCGAATACCACCCAATTTGCTAGCGGGTTAATCAATTGTACAAAACTCAAACAGACCAAATAAGGAGCTTTCAAGAAACTCTCCACATTCTTCACAGCTCCAGACACCAACTCTTTTTCACAACTGGTGTTTCTTTAACAAATAAATCTTAGGAGCCACCGTTATCAAAAAATTTTCTGTGATCAAAAAAGATATAATTTTACTTTCAATGGCTCTGCTTCTGACTCTTTAAATGGCAGTCTCTCTTTTTCCGAATTACGCTATTAACCCTACATAAAGACTCACGCGTTAATTGTCGTCAAGACAACTCTATGACTTGAATGAGAAACGTTAACCAGATAAAAAATCACTGTCGGTTTATCAAATGCATCTCCAAATACCCAGATATCTGCTGTCCAATCCACATGCAAACAACTGCCGATATCTGATATTTATCAAATATTGTGTCAGTATCAATCTTGAGATCTTAGCGCCTTGACATCGGATGATCAGGCTTTAATTGCAACAGATCCCACCGGTTTCCATATAAATCTTCAAAAACCGCCACCGTTCCATAATCCTGATCCTGAGGATCACGGATAAACTTAATACCAATTGATGTCATATATTTATAGTCCCGCCAGAAATCGTCGGTATTCAGGAACAAAAATACACGCCCACCACTCTGATTACCGATAAAATCATGTTGCTCCGGTTTAGACGCCTTAGCCAGTAATAACGAGGCACCATGTGAATTAGGTGGAGCAACCACAACCCAGCGTTTATCCTGCTCGGGCTGATACTCATCGGCAATCAGTTCAAATTTCAGCTTATTCACATAAAAATCAATCGCTTCATCATAATCTCTAACGACCAATGCTATATGCACAATATTTTGTTTCATTGGGTGTCTCATGAGTTTGTAAAATGGATGTCCTTTATCCATTTAGGTGGGTGTCCCTTGTGCTTTGTCTTTAGATGGGTGTCTTGTATATATTAACCATCCCAGCGTAAATCCTCAGGCACTTGAACATCTGGACGTTTTTCTGGTTTGGGGGCGTAGCCTTTGCGCCATTGGTTAAGCTGATAAACGTAAGCCAATATTTGCGCCACTGCCAGATAAAGCCCTTCTGGAATTTCCTGATCAACCTTGGTGAAATGGTAGATGGAACGAGCAAGCGGTGGGATGGTGATCACCGGAATTTTGTGTTCTTTGGCGATTTCCTTGATTTTTTCAGCCATCAAATCAGCCCCCTTGGCCAACAGTATCGGTGCAGTATTTTCTTTGGGTTTGTATTTCAGTGCCACTGCAAAGTGGTCGGGGTTGGTTATAACCACATCGGCATCCGGAACGTTGCTCATCATTTTCCGTTGGCTCATTTCGCGCTGCATGCGACGAATACGGGCTTTAACCTCTGGTTTGCCTTCGGTGTTTTTGTATTCGTCCTTTATCTCCTGCAACGTCATGCGCATTTTTTTCATATGTGAGCGGATCTGAAAGGGTACGTCAATCAAGGCAATCAACAACGTGGCGCAAGATATCAGGATGAATGACCAAAGAATGATCAGGGCCAGGTGATGAACCCCTTCGCCGACGTTTTCAAATAACAAGCTGCGGATATCATCCACTTTCAGTGTCACTACGAGGGCCGCACCCGTCGCAACGATCAGCACTTTGGCCCACCCTTTCAGTAATTCCATCAGGGAGTTGGCGCTGAACATCCGCTTCAAACCACTCAGAGGGTTGATACGATCAAGTTTCGGCGCCAGCGCTTTGGAGGAAAAGTTCCAGCCACTTAATAAAGTCGATCCCAGGACAGCCGCCAATAACAGGATGGCAAAAATAGGTATAAGCACGATGAAACCATCGGCGATGGAACGCTCGAAATGAGCAAACAGCATGTTGGGGTCAAACGCCGCTTGTTTGTCGAACGAGAAATTAAAGCGCGCTATTTCTAGCACTTTCCTCGAGACCTGAGCCCCAAACACCAACAACGCAATGCCACTGGCAATTAATACAACTGCAGTCGCCAATTCGCGGGATCGTGGCAATTGCCCTTCTTCCCGCGCTTTTTCAAGTTTTCGCGCCGTGGGTTCTTCTGACTTGTCCTGGCCGGATTCATCTTCTGCCATTGTTCAGATACCTATGGAATAAATACGATATTTTTCATCATGTCTGTCAGTTCGAGCATGTGTGTCCGAATCACTGACAGCACCCCAGAGAAGCTAAGCCAGAGCACAAACAGTCCCACGACCATGGTTACCGGAAAACCCAGCGAGAAAATATTCATCGCCGGCGCAGTACGGGCCATAATGCCGAAAGACAGGTTAACCAGCAGTAAAGACGCCACCGCCGGTAGTGCAATGGAGATGGCGGAGGCAAACATCCAGCCTCCCCACTGAGCCAGTTCAAAGGCTCCCTGTTCAGAAATAAATCCCTGTCCTACCGGTACCGTGTAAAAACTCTCTACCAACACCTCGAAAACCACCAAATGGCCATTCATGGAAACGAATATCAGTGTCACGATGGTCAGAAACCACTGCGACAGAACTGTGACGGAAACGCCATTGGCCGGATCGACCATGGAGGCATATCCGAGTCCCATCTGCATGGCAATGGTTTGACCGGCCAGAATAAATACCTGAAACAGAGTCAGTGCCAGAAACCCAAGTGCGAAACCAATGACAAACTGCTGAGCGATGATGACGATATTGGTCAAGGCCAAAGCTTCTATATCCGGCATTTTGGGCAGCACAGGATACAGCATTAACGTGGTAATCAGGCTCAGTAGTATTCTGATCGGCACTGGCACCAGCCGTGATCCGAACAACGGAACAATCATAAAAAATGCGGTTATCCGGAAGAATGGCCAGAGTAGATGACTGACCCAGCTGGATATTTGTGCATCGGTAAGTTCGATCATTCCGGTTATCCAATAATAAACGGCAAATCCGTCAAAATTCCGTTGAAATAGCTGACGACTTTATCAACCACCCAGGCACCGGCAAAAATAATCATCAAAATGGTGACGATCAGACGTGGCAGAAAACTGAGCGTCTGTTCGTTAATCTGAGTGGCGGCCTGAAAGGTCGATACCACCAGGCCCACCAGCAGACTTGGCGTAATCAGCACTAATACGACAATCAATACAATCCAGAAAGCTTCCTGAAACAGATCACCGATGTAGTTAACGTCCATAAAAAATCTCCTGCTAAGTTCCGAAACTTGACGCCAGCGATCCCATGATCATGGCCCAACCATCCACCAGCACAAACATCATGATTTTGAATGGCAGCGAGATGATGATCGGGGACAACATCATCATCCCCATGGCCATCAGTACTGACGCTACGATCAGGTCTATGATCAAAAACGGAATGAACAGCAAAAAGCCTATCTGGAAAGCGGTCTTCAATTCAGATGTGACGAATGAAGGCATGAGTATATTCAAGGGTACCTGTCCAGGATCGGTATAACTGCCTTCCTGCCCGGCAATACGAATGAACATATTGAGGTCGTCTTCACGGGTCTGTTTCAACATAAACTCACGGAACGGCACAACTGCCCGGTTCAAAGCTTCCAGTGGTTGGATATCTTCGTTCAAATAAGGTTGCAAAGCGGTCCGGTTCACGTCGTCCAATACCGGTGACATAATGAAAAACGTCAGGAACAGCGCCAGGCCAATGAGGATCTGATTCGACGGTGTCTGCTGCAAACCAAGTGCCTGTCGAAGGATGGCAAAAACCACGATAATCCGGGTAAACGATGTCATAAGCATGAGTACCGCAGGAATGAAAGTCAGCATGGTCATGATCGCCAATATTTGAATACTGACGGTATATTGACCATTACCCTGAGCATCCTGGGTATAGGTGATGGCGGGAATTCCCAATGGATCAGCAGCCCTGGCAAATACGGGCAGCATTAAAAACAATATGGGGATGCCAAAAAGCAGGGGGGTTTTTAATCCTTGAATGTATCGTCGCTGGTGTTTTTCCACTGATCCGAACCTTTTAAAACCTGTTTCAGTCTGTCCGAAAAAGTGGGAGTGCCGGCTTCTGAGGCCGATGTATCCAAGGGTTCATCAAGTTCTTTGAGCAGGTTGATCTGATGCTGGGTAACACCGAGCAGCATCTGCTTGCCGCCTGCCTCAATCAATATCAACTTTTCTTTGGGTCCCAGGGATACTGCGGTAATAATTTTAATTTGTCGGTTGTTAAAACTGACACCGCCACTAATCCGTCGCACAAACCAGGCACACGCAAAGATAAGGCCAATTATAAAAATCAGCGCGATGGCCATACCGGAAAGATCGATTGCTGGAGCAGTGGTGTTCATGGTTTAACCTTTTACCTGAGGTGCAGTCGTTAGCAATGTTCATGTTACCGGGATTATCTGCAGACGATAACCCCGGCTCACCTCATCTGACGAAGGGATACAGAACGAATCATCTCAAACGGCTGATTCGTTCCTGCTGACTCACAACATCAGTCAGCCGAATACCAAATTTTTCATTGACCATGACCACCTCGCCATGGGCAATCAATGTTCCGTTGACCAGCACGTCAAGTGGCTCACCAGCCAGTCGGTCAAGCTCTATCACCGAGCCCTGATTAAGTTGCAGCAAGTTGCGAATCGGAATCATGGTATTGCCAACTTCCATGGAGATGGTCACTGGAATATCCAGGATCACATCAAGGTCTGGCGAATTAATACCATTACCGATGTTTTCTTCCCTCAGCTCTTCCAACGGGGCTTTCTGCGCTTCATCCTCGTCATCGTCGCTTCCGGTTTCCCCGGCTTCTTCCATGGCCGCGGCCCATTCATCCGCCAACGCGCTGTCATCGGATTGGGAGGACACTTCATCAACCAGTGCGTCAACGTCTATATCGTTATCCGGTTTGTCATCATCAGCCATTTTCGACCCCCTGTTTTATGCCTCGAATTTGTAATGCCAGTGCATTGTTGTCTGCTTTCAATCGATGTACCGGACGATCCATTTTTAATGCCAGAAATTCTCTCGACTGACCTAAAACTGCATGATAAATCGGTACATTGTTCGCGCGTACCACACAGGTTTTGGGCAGTTCGATCGGGATGATATCGCCAGGAGCAAGATCGACCAGATCACGTAACTTAATATCGCGTTCAACCACCGTGGAATTGATAGGCACTTTGGCGTCCAAAATGTCCTTCTGCAGTGACTGTATCCAGCGTTCGTCGACTTCATCGACATCCGATTGCACACCGGCATCCAGTACTTCGCGGACCGGCTCTATCATGGAATATGGCATAGTGATATGCAGGTCACCACCGCCGCCATCGAGTTCTACGTGAAAAGTACTGACCACCACCACTTCCGATGGACTGACAATGTTGGCCATTGCTGGATTGACTTCACTGGAGACGTATTCGAAATCCACGTCCATGACTGCGCCCCAGGCCTCTTTCATATCGATAAAAATCTGAGACAGAACCATCTGCACTACCCGGATTTCTGTCGGGGTAAATTCCCGTCCTTCGATCTTCGCGTGGCGACCATCACCGCCAAAGAAGTTGTCCACCAGCTTGAATACCAGTTTGGCATCCAGAATAAACAGAGCGGTGCCACGCAACGGCCGAACCTTAACCAGATTCAGACTGGTCGGCACATAGAGAGTATGTATGTACTCACCAAATTTCAGAATTTGTATCCCACCGCTGGCGACATCAGCACTGCGACGTAAAAAATTGAACATACTGATACGGGTATAACGGGCAAAACGCTCATTGATCATTTCCAGCGTCGGCATCCGGCCACGAACAATACGGTCCTGGCTGGTAATGTCATAGGGCTTAACGCCATCAATATCAAGCGTTTCCTCTTCTTCTACCGCTCCGTCATCAATACCATGTAACAGGGCATCAATTTCGTCTTGGGATAATAAGTCCTGCACGACAGTGTCTCCGTATTATTGCAGCACGAACGAGCGATACAGCACCCGCTCAATACCTGGCCGCCCCATAGATGCAAGCAACACTTCCTGTACCGCCTGAGTCAGCTTGTTCGCCAGTGCTTCCCGCCCCTCATTAGTCCGTAGATCGTCATAATTCTGCTGCGAGAGCAGATCCAGGAGGTTATTGCGAATCAACGGCAGCTGTGCCGATATGTTGTCCAGTGTCTCCTGATCACGCGCCAACACACTAAGTTCGGTTTGCAGGTATCGCTGTCGTCCACCCTTAGTGGAATAACTGGTAATGAATTCCGCCCCAAGGGACAGGTACATTGCGATTCCGGACGCCGGTGTTACCACCTGCTCTTCCAATGGCAGTTCTGTCACGTCATCCACTTCTGATTCCGAGCTGGACAGGAAAAAGAACCAAACCGCACCGCCGATACCAGCCAACAGCAAAAGTGCCACCACCACAATAATGATTAACTTAAGCTTTGATTTCTTTGGTGCTTCTTCATTTGCAGTAATTTCTGTATCTGCATCAGCCATGCTTTATTCCCAATCTGTATGCTGTTCCGAATATACCTGCAATCCCGATTGCTGTTCTCGCCATTGCAGTTCTCACCATCGCAGTAATTATAGGCTCTCTGATTACAAGTGACTGTTTTCTGGCACTTTTCTCTGTTAACTGATGTAACAGACCGGATACAGCAAGCCCTGTGCCATCCACTACGGGCAGCAGAACTGACTATGGATCACTAAACATAATGATCCAGCAGGGCCTGACTGACCATAGCGGTTGCCTGTGGCATCAGCTCCTCTTCGTCACTGTCAAGTTCCCCACCCGCGTATCCGCGCTGTGAATGCTGTTCACCACTGAACTGCCCCTGACTACTCTGATCGGATACCTGAGCATCCACCAGTTCAATATTCTGCTCCTGTAACATGGTACGCAGGCGCGCCATACTAGCATCCAGTAGCTCTTTCACCTGGGTATGCTGCGTCACAATTGCCACCTGAGCCTGCTGATCATGGCTAACCGATAGTTTGATCTCCAGCATCCCCAGATCCGGCGGATCCAGTCGGATATGGGCAACTTGAATATGCCGGTTGGCCATCATCATAATGCGATCATTCACAGAGTTTGCCCATTCGGAATGGGTTACCGGTTGCTTCAGGGGAATTTCCACGGATCGCTGCACTTGTACCTGATCCTGTTTCGTCTGCGCCTGATCTCGCTGTCCGGCCAGGTTCACGGCGTCATTAAAGTTCTTTCGGGTTGAGTCGGTCGAAATATTTATCTTGTCGAGATCAGACTGGGCCTGAACCTTAGTGGTTTTTTTAGCAGCATCATCACTATTGGCAACCTCATCTGCATCCATTGGCTCAATCTCCAGCCCCTCGTCAATGACGGAATCCTGACGGTCAGAATTCTTCTGGCCGTTAGAAACCGGAGCAGCGACTGTCTCAACGCCGGTAGCGGTATCGGTTTCCCCAGCCATATCAACCTCACCATCCAAGATAGCTTCAGGACTGTCCTGACTGGCTTTCAAGTCATCCGTCAATACCGAATCAGTCGTTGACTCAGTACCATCCAAGCCCAGTTCGACCTCCTCGCCGGTTTCCATTTCGGCATCTGGCATAGGAATGTCTGTATTAACACTTTCCGTGTCGGTCAGTTCGGCGTCAGTGTCCGCCAGCGGTAAAAGCGATACATCTGCGATAGCAGACACTTCGGAATCATCACCCTCAGCACTGGTTTCGGGGTTTTGCTGTTGTAAAAACTGAAAGAAATCGGCAAACAAAGCGACTACATCTGACTCAACCAAGTCATCACTGTCTTCGTCATTCATACCATTTTCCTGACCAATCAGCGCTTCAGTAATGACATCAGAATCCAAAATCGCGCCGACATCGGCAAAGCTCATACCTCTGGAGCGGAGAAAATTTGCCGCATCATCAGCCTGATTCATGAACTGGTTGTATTCCGGAGTATCTGGCTCCAGGCCCAGTTCAGCGGCCATGGTCGTCATAAAATCGAGACCTGAATCCGCCTCTGATGCAGCACCAGAGGCATTTACAGTACTTGAATGACTGGCAACAGAAGCTGTAGGTAATGGGGATAACTGCATATAGCACTCTTCCTGAACAATCTAGAATCGGATCTTTGATGTTCATAAGAGCAAGGCATAGGCCAATTTGGCCAAGGCAGACTAACAATATGGAGTATGCAATCACTCAGAGTGGTTGTGGCCGAGCAACAGCTCTGTCAGGCATTCCACGACGGCCAGGTATTCACACTGAATCTGCTCAATCTGATCAGCTGTCTGTGTCCAAAGTTCATCACTGGCGGCCTTTTCCAAATCAGCACACAAGTCATGTAACTGAGTCGCACCAACATTCACAGATGACCCTTTCAGACTATGGGCTGATCGCCTGAGTTCATCACTGTCGTGCTGTTGAGCAAACTGATCAATATGCTCAAGATGCATGGCGCTGTCTTTAATAAAGGTTTGAAGTAGGAACTCAAACTCATCATCCATGATCTCCCTGAGTTCATCCAGTACTGACATGTCCAGATGTTCAACAAGATTACGCATATATTTAGTCCCCAAATCATTTTTTAATCTAAAAAACTCTATCTATCTGACCAGTATAACCTGCAACTGAGAATCTGTAGCTCAGTTAGCACCACAAACAAATAAATTCTACACTCAGATATAACAAGGTCTCATATTTTTTGTTTCGTCCTTGGCCATATGATTTTTGCAACGACAACATTACCCCGATCCAAATATTCCAGAGAATCACAAATCTTATTAAGCAGTGGAAGCCCACGGCCACTGTACTCATGATTATTTTGCTTCTTCGCCATAACACTCTGAAAGTCGAATCCCGGACCACTGTCCTCAACCTGAATAGTCAGCTCCCCTCCCTGATCCCAAGGCTGATGGGAAGCAGAAACTCGTATATAGGCATCTTCCTGCAGGGTTTCCAATCGACGGGTACGTTCATGGTAATACTGGACGAACCCCTGCGGGTCCTGCTTGAGGCTTGAGTTCAGCTGTAAGAGCCCATGCTCAAGCGCATTGGAAAACAATTCCGCCAGCAGGGTATACAGCTGTCCACGCATAAATTTCAGACTCTCCACTTCCGTCAGAATCTGCAAAATCATAGGCAACGGGTTGTAATTCGCCAATGAACGCGCCTGCAACCGATAGTCCATGGTCCAATCCTGAGGCCCGACAACGGTATGGCTTGGCCGGGCCAGAGGTTGAGAGGTATCCTGTTCCTGATATTCGATCATTTTGGCTTCGAGAACAGTGATATCATCATCCCGCTCAGCTTCTCCCATAAATTTCTCTACCGCATCAACCAGCGTCACGACAATATTCTCCCTACTGGTATTGCGAATGATGGTGTCTTTAATCCGCTGTTCCCCAAACATTTCACCTGTGATATTGCGACTTTCATGAATACCATCGGACCAACAGAAAATCCGGTCACCGACGCGCATAGGTACCTCTTCAATCGCAATCTGAATGGATTCGTTATCCACGACCCCTAGTGGCAGATTTTTGGAAGGAATGGAGCGGATACTGTCATCTTCGCTGGAATACACCATGGCATCAGGAGTGCCGCCAACCCAGATACGGGCAATACCATCGAAATAGTCCAGCTCGATCATGGTGCCACAGCAAAAGATACCCACAGGCAAAATACGGCGAAGCTTACGATTGATTTCCTTAAGAATTTCCTCAATGGCATAGCCTTTGTTGGTCATACCATAAAAAATTTCAGCCAACGGCATCACGCCTATGGCCGCTGGTAATCCATGGCCAGTGAAATCACCCAGAAACAGATGCATACCACCGCCAGGCTTCTTTTCAGCCAGAACAGTATCACCATTGAAAATAGCCAATGGTGACAAAGAGTAATTGACGTTGTCTGCGTTCAGCGACCCAAGGTGGACAACATTATCAAAAATATTTTTAGCCACGTGCTGCTCAATGACCAACTGACGATTGTGTTTCTGCAGTCGTGAATGCATATCACGCATACGGCCAAAGGACTTGAGCTTGGCCTTCAATACCACCCGGTTATAGGGCTTGGACAGAAAGTCTTCAGCGCCGGCTTCCAGACAACGGGCCAATGCTCCAGCTTCCTGTAAGGAAGTAAGAAATATAATTGGTACCATTTCTGATTCGGCATAAGCAATTTCCTTAATTCGCAAGGTAGCCTCATAACCATCCATGACCGGCATAAGCGCATCCATCAGGACGATATCAGGGCGATGTTCGAGATACAGTTCAACAGCCATCTGGCCGTTTTCAGCCAGAATAGGACTATGTCCTTCCTTCTTGAGCAATGCGGACAAAATCAGTCGGTCGGAATGGTTATCATCAGCTACCAGAATTTTATAGTATTCCGACACGTATACCTCCTGTTCTGGCTATATTGATTGTTATGTTCGGATTGGAACGATGCAATAGGGAGGAGAAATTACGACGCCCTTGACAGCATTGACTTATTAACACGTGTTGCCTTCCTTACGGCTACTGACATGACTGCAGGACTACAGCGCACTCACCCGGGCGGAGAGTGCGGCACTCTAAAATTTTATAACCGGCATTCAGTTGATAGTAAACAGTTGACCAAAGTTGGAAATAGTCAGAATTTTTTTCACGTCAGGATTACAGTTGACTATTGAAATCTGTGCCTTGTCACCACCAGCATGATCACGCAACAGCAACAGCATGCCCAGGGCAGAACTGTCCAGATATGAGGCTTCCCGCATATCTACAATGTATGACTCCACCGTTGGTTCAGTACTTTCATAGACCTGACGAAAGTCCTGGTGAGCGCTGAAATCAAACCGGCCCTTTATTTTAATCGTCAACTCATTGCCATCACTGTTAAGAGTGGATGAAATGGTCATTTAATATTCCTCAAAGTCAGTATTGAATGTTCCTGATGTTCCAACAGATCATAGCAGGCTACTGATTTTTGTTTCTAAGGCAATGAATACAGGGCCAAAATTATCGAGAAAACGCAGTTAATAGATCATAAACAAACATTTTGAGATGATTTTTTACACCGTATCCACAACGTCACTAGAAAATCAACAACCTACCAGGAGTCATCTGTTTTTCATACCGGTAAGTGTAGCTATCCAGGGTTATTCTGCCACCCCCTGGCAGTAATATTTCGATTCCACAAACCAAGCTTACGATTATTAGTGAGTGTACTTTATTAATGCGCGACCAACACTCTGAAGTGGCAGTATATCTACGGCTGCTCCCAAGGCCACAGCAGCGCCAGGCATTCCCCAAACCACTGAACTCTCTTTATTTTGGGCAATGGTGTGACATCCCTGTTGTCGCAGTCTCAGCATGGCTTCAGCGCCATCAGCGCCCATCCCCGTCAGCATCACTGCAATAAGATCACGCCCTGCCGCTTCACCGGCACTGTCAAACATTACTTCTACCGACGGTCGATGACGATTGACTCTCTCCCCCTCATCCAACCGGCAAACCCAGCGTCCCCCCTTACGGGCAAAACGTAGGTGCGCATTGCCAGGTGCCAGATAAACATGGCCGGGTTGAATCAACTCTCCCCCCATCACATGATGGACTTCGAGAGCGCAACATCGATTCAGCCTCTCTGCATAGGACCCACTAAACTCATACGGTATGTGCTGAGTCACCACAATGGGAGGCATCTGTGCCGGCAGGTTCTGAATCACCTCCCGTATCGCCTCAGTACCGCCAGTGGATGCACCTATAGCAATCCAGAGATCGGGTTTCAGCTTACCGATATCAGCCTGCTCCTCATAAGGCCTGGGCTGAAACCGGCTCGGGTCAAATGTGCGTACATTGGCCCCGGCAGCCTGAACTACTTTTTCAATCAATACAGCACCGTAGGCCGCCAATAAGTGGCCATTATCATTAACGGGTTTGGCGAAGTAATCCACCGCACCAATCTCCAGAGCATCCAAAGTAATGTTAGCGCCCTTATTGGTCAAGGTCGAAATCATAATCACCGGCATCGGACGCAAACGCATCAGGTTTTTTAAAAATGTCAAACCATCCATGCGTGGCATTTCAATATCCAACGTCAGCACATCAGGATTAAGCTGTTTGATCTTATCACGGGCAATCAATGGATCAGCAGCTGTACCCACGACTTCCAGACGTTCATCCGAGCTAAATATTTCCACCAGAATTTTTCGAATCAGGGCGGAGTCATCCACCACCAGAATTGTTATCTTTTTCATAGCAGTTACTCGAATAATTCAATATCAGACTGATCATCCTGATGACGAATTTGATCCAGGTAATCCCGTTCACGCCTGACAATAGTCTGATTGTGCTGGCTCGCCAGTTTTTTTACCCGAACCTTCCCTTCCCAGGCCATGTACAATACCTTTCGAGGATAGATATTACCGACATCCACTGCACTTGTTTCCAGGCCTTCCTGTTTCAAATAAGACAACACAAATAATATATTCCGCTGGCCAATATCTGTCAGGTTGGCAAGTACCTGACCACCACCAAATACCTTGACCTCAAAACGCTCTTTACGCCCACCTTCTTTCAATATGGCGTTAATCATGTATTCCATGGCCCAGTTGCCATAACGGGTAGCGCTTGAGACTGAACTGCACCCCCAATCGATAGTTGAAAACTCACCACTGGATGGCAACATGAAATGATTCATACCCGCCACACCAGCTTTGGGATCACGAATACAGACAGAAATACAGGAGCCCAATACTGTGGCAATCATTTCCTTGCCCTTGGTCACGTAAAACTCTCCTGGCAGTATTTTGGCAGCCCAACAACTCAGGTGTTTATCCCAATAACGTTGAATATGATCAAACCCTCTGACCAGCTTTGGCTGCTGATAAGTAGGGTGCGTGGTCAGGCCGGAATTCATATTATTTCTTCCTATATTCCGTTTTCCCCTGATAGGAAAACAACGTTGCAGCTTCTCCCAATTGCTCGGAGTGGCCTATAAACAGATACCCCTGAGGATTCAGAATGTTCGCATAGCGGCGAAACAATTTACTTTGAGTTGCTTTGTCAAAATAAATCACGACATTACGGCAGAAAATGACATCAAAAGACCCCTTCATCGGCCATTCATTGAGCAGATTCAGGCGGTTAAAACGAATATACTGTTTGATGTCATCTTTCACTGTCACCGTTTCCTGGTGCTTATTTATGATAAAACTGGCCTCTATCTGTGCCTGCGATAATGATTCAACCCTCGCCTGCTCATAGATTCCTTGCCGGCCGGTTTCAAGCACATTGGAATCCAAATCGGTTGCCAGAATTCTTACGTCCCAGTCCCGCCGGTTCTTAAAGAACTCATGCACAATAATCGCGATGGAGTAGGCTTCCTCTCCGGTTGAACAACCCGCAGACCAAATACGTACTTTCTTGGTCCGATTGGTTAACAATTGAGGGATCACTTTTTGTCGGAGTGATTCGAAATGATGAGATTCACGAAAAAAAGATGTCAGGTTAGTGGTAATCGCATTTACAAATTCATTGAGTTCTTCATCATCAGGATTTTCGAGTATCTGACAGTAACTTTTAAAATCCGATAATCCGAGTTTTCTCACCCGGCGGACTATTCGGGAGTACACCATATTTTTCTTATGATCAGCCAATACGATACCAGTCAGTTGATACGCAACCCTGGAAATTAACTGAAAGTCTTTTTCAGTCATTGGCAGTTGTCGATACTTAAACTCTTCCGCGGTAGTCATTCAGCTTCACCCGTTATGTGCACCTTGTGCACTGCGGTATTCAAATCACTGTACATTGTAAATCCACAAAGCAAAAAGAACTGAAATACCCCTAAAAATCCTCCCACTCATCTGCTGACTTAGTGGTTTTTACCGGGCTCTTGTGAGTAGTTTTCCTGGCAGGCATTGCCGATATCGTTGTTAGCGTCTTTTTACCGTGCGTACCTGTTGCTCTTTTCTCAATTTGAAAAAAATCAATCAGATTTATCATATTACGAGCCTGCTCAGCCATGGTTTGTCCCGCTGCTGAAGCCTGTTCCACCAACGCCGCGTTCTGCTGAGTCATAGTATCCATTTGCGATACCGCCTGATTAACTTGTTCGATACCTGCTGTTTGCTCTTGCGCGCTATTGCTGATGTCATTGATCATGCCACTGACTTTTTCGATTGCCGTGACAATTTCCAAAAGAGTCTTGCCGGATTCATTGACCAGTTCAGTACCCTGCTCCACTTTTTCAACGCTATCTCTGATCAGATCCTTGATCTCTTTAGCGGCACTGGCTGACCGCTGTGCCAGACTGCGCACTTCGCTGGCAACAACAGCAAAACCCCGACCCTGCTCACCTGCCCGAGCGGCTTCCACAGCGGCATTCAGCGCCAAGAGGTTGGTCTGAAAGGCAATATCGTCAATGACAGTAATAATGTCTGATATCTTTTTGCTGGAGTGATTAATTTCCGAAATAGCGGCAATTGTCCGTTCAACCATACCACCACCAATCTGCGCCTGATTTTTGGCATCATTGGTGGCGATGTTAACGTTATAAGCATGCTCAGCACTCTGTTTTACCGTTCCGGTCATTTGCTCCATACTTGAGGCGGTTTCTTCGAGACTACTGGCCTGCTCTTCAGTACGTTGACTGAGATCCCTATTACCATGTGCGATTTCATCGGCAGCGGTAGACACAGTATTGGCTGCATCACTAATTTGCGAAAGTACGTCTGTCAGTTTGTCGACAGTCGCATTAGCATCATTTTTAAGTTTATTAAATGTACCGTTGTAATCCGTATCAATACGCTGACGAAGATTACCACTGGCCAGGGCTTCAAACATTCTGGCAGTGTCACTTATGACCCTCTCAGAGACAACCAGCAAGCTATTCAAACCTTCAGACAATGTACGATCAAACCCGTTTTTACCCTCCAAAGCGACTCGCACGCTTAAATCACCATTGGTGGCACTTTCAATCAGTTGATCAATTTCTTTTTCAATAGCCACTTCAACCGTACGATCCCGCCACTCAACAACACTGCCAATTCGGTTACCATGATCATCGAATACAGGACTGGCGGTGAGGCTAAATGTCAATCCACTTATCGCAACTTCAGTCTTATATGAACCCGTTAATCCAGCCAGTAAATTACGCTGGTGTTCTGGATTTTTATGAAACAGATCAATATTTTTCCCAATCAACTCATTGCCGTTAAAGTTTGGCAGTTCTCGTTTGATACGGGCTTCATTTTCAACCATCAGCTTTTTCACAGAGTGATTCATGTAGACAATATTGGCGTTGTCATCAGCAACCATGGCACCGGTTGATACGTTATCAAGCGCTTGTCGGATACGCGCATTTTCAGAAGATATTCGCTGTTGTTTCTCTACACTTTCTTTCAGTGTTGCCTGCATTCTCAGCAATGCACTTTGTAATTGACCCAATTCATCGTTACTGCTGACCGCAAGTTTATTGTCATATTTACCTTGTTCAATCAAAGCAAAGACTCCAACCACCTGCTTGAGCGGCCGATTGATCCCCATGATCGTTACCAACAACACCAGAAGTGAAATAAACAGACCAATGATCAGGGAAAATACCAACCTTGCCTGTAACGCTACCATAGTATCCAGTCGGGTCTGCAACAACGAGGTTAGGGCTTCAGTCAGCCTGGGTGTGCCGGTAAAAATCTGATTGATAGCCTTAGTACCGGCCTGAAAAAACTCCTGACTGGACACCGTAATATTTTCGTTGACCAACTCCATGGTGTAACCCATAAACGTGCGTGACATCCCCAGCATTGAATCTGTCGTCGCGCCTAATTGGTCTTTCAGAGCGGGATTAGCGGCATAGACGTTGGCAAACGATTCTGCCACACCCTTGATATCGACAGACCCCACTAGCATGGCCAACTTTACCAGATTGTCTTTGGAGAGGTTGCCGGAGGCGATCAGGCCAGCACCGGTTCCCCGGATCTTGCCAAGCGCTTCAGCGAGTAAATGGTTATGAAAGGCCAGGGACATGATCAGGTAAACAGAATCCAACTCTGAATCCATAGTCAAACTGGAGCGATCTGAAATGAGCACAACGGCATGGATGAAACGGGCAATCAAGTCACTATGTTCGGTAAATATATCTGCCGCAGGTCCTTGAAAAGATCTCTGATTAAGTCGCTGCCAGGATTCCTGCAAATCAACAACATCCTGACGGACTTGCAAAGGATCTTTCTGCTGATCAATCAGTGTAAGCAGACTCGCTAATGCCTGATCAGCTTTCTGGGCCGCTTTTTCTGAAGCGTCGCGAGCCAACGGCTCACCATTCAAAAAAGCATTGGTTTGCCCACGATGTATCTGTAACTGTTGAATGACCCGATAGATCGGGTCAATATACTGAACCCCAACAAGTTCTGAACGAAGAGTATCAACACCCTCATTCCATTTTTTATACAACTCAAATGAAATAACCCCTACAAGCAATAGAAGAATTCCAGTGGACACAGCAAGCTTTGTTAATACACTCAGATTTTTAAGCAGGTTGATCCGATCAAACAAGGTTTTACCAATCACTGTATCGTTCATTGAGATGCTTCCTCTGGGCTATCCTCATGAGCCCGACAATTTCATGTATCAATACAACAGGGGTGTGGCATCCTGCTTATCCACAAAAAAAATCCGGCAATCTCACGAAATCAGGACCGCTCGCAAATCAGAGGTTTTAACCGCCCCTTCTTCAGGCAAAGTCGAGACACCTGTTCATTCAACGATCAGGTCACCATAGCAACCGCTCCGTATAAGGTTTCGTGGCACCATTGTCACAGATTATTTTAAACACCAATCTTGGTCAGTTCGGCGGGTTCCATCAACAATGCCAGATCCAGCAAAATAATCATTTTCTCATTCACATTTGCCAGTCCCTTGATAAAGTTACTACTGATATTTGCATCCATTTCAGGAGATTCTTTTATATCCTCTTTCGGAATGCTGTAAACATCAGAGACAGCATCAACAACCACCCCAACTACACGCTCTTTATCGTGGAAACTGAGCTTCAAAACAATCACCACAGTCATGGGACCATATTCAATGGTGGGCAGTTGAAAACGGGTTCTTAAATCGATAATGGGCACAATCGTACCACGCAAATTAATAACCCCTTTCAGATACGCCGGAGCATTAGGGATAGATGTCGCAGAATCCCAACCTCTGATTTCCTGAACGCTAAGAATATCGACACCATATTCCTCTTTTTCAACAATAAACGTCAGATACTGATCCAGCTGATCTGCGTTATCATCAAATTCGGACAAACCTCTGTCGGCAAAATCTTTCACCTGTTCATTTGCTGCCATAACCTTACCTCACTCCTCACGCCGCTGACTGCTTGCCTTTATCAATAAATGCAGAACCACTGGCCGACAGTTTAATACCCGACATTTTGATGATGCCCGGAACATCAAGGATCAGTGCAACAGTGCCATCTCCCAGAATAGTGGCTCCGGATATACCATCCACCCTCTGATAATTAGACTCCAGGCTTTTGATTACGACCTGCTGTTGCCCTAATAAATCATCCACCAGTAAAGCAACTTTCTTATTATCGCCCTCAACCACAACCAGAAGGCCTTCCGCAGTATCCGTGGTGCCGGTACTCACATCAAAGACTTCTGCCAACTTGATCACCGGCACATATTCATGACGCAGACGGAAGACATCAACGCTACCTGCGACCAGATTCATATTGCTGGGTTTAATTTGAATGGATTCAACAATGCTGACCAATGGTAAAATATAAGTCTCCGAGCCAAGCTTAAACAGCTGTCCATCCAATATTGCCAGCGTCAGTGGCAAGATGATTTTGAATGTCGAACCGACACCGGGCTCTGATTCCATTTCAATAGAACCATTGAGCTCCTGAATATTACGCTTAACAACATCCATCCCCACACCCCGACCGGATACATCACTAACCTGATCGGCAGTAGAAAAACCTGGTCGAAACAACAGCTGATATATTTGTTCCCGCGACAGTTCATCTGTGGGTTTTATCAAGTCACGCTCAATGGCCTTGTTTCTGATTTTTTCCGCATCAATACCGCGACCGTCATCAATAATTTCAATAACAATATTGCCACCATGATGATAGGCATTCAGCGTTAATGTTCCCGTTTCGCTTTTACCAACGGCTTTACGCTGTTCGGGACTTTCCAGGCCATGGTCCAGTGAATTACGAACCATATGAACCAGCGGGTCGCCAATTTTTTCCATCACCGTTTTATCTAACTCGGTGCTTTCTCCAATTAATTTGAGCTCAACTTTCTTACCAAGTTTGCTGCTTAGATCTCTGACCAGTCTCGGCATCCGACTGAACGTAAAACTGATTGGTAACATGCGAATTCGCATGACATTTTCCTGCAACTCCCGGGTATGGTGTTCCAACTGAGACAGCCCTTCCTGTAACAGATGCAGACTGTCCATATTGAAATCACGACCCAACTCTCCGAGCATGGACTGAGTAATCACCAGTTCACCGACCATATTGATCAGAGAATCTATTTTATCGATACTCACTCGGATAGACGCATGCTCAGCGTTTTTCGATGTGGCATGACGTCCTTCATTCGCGTTCTCTTTAGGTGCAGATGGCACCGGCGGCGGAGGAACGGAGATTGATGATTCACTTTTGACCGGTTCAGGGTGTTTCTCCTGAACCTCTTCAATTACCGATTTTTCAATGACATCACTTTCACAAACGATTTCGATTTCGGATTCATCAAACACCCATTCAAATACTTCATTCAATTGTTCTTCACGGATGTCGTCTCCAGTAACCCAAAATTGCCATTGCAAGTAACATTGCTCGCCATCAATCACATCAAATTCCGGCAACCTTGAAATATCGACCTCGGTCTCAACGTCACCCAACAAATGCAATTCTGCAATAATGCGATATGGTTCATTACCGGTTTGGATGATGTCCGAACCAGGTACAAATTTAATCCGCCAGCGACTACCACTCCGCCGGGCATCGTCGTTTTCCGGTTCATCTTCTGCAACGACGGTCGATGGCTGCTCCGCTTCGTTGATCATGACTTCAAACTGTTGCCGTAGCTTGTCTGCCTGAGTCAAATCAACTGAACGCCCATCCTGTAAATCCGCCAGCATATTACGCAGGCAATCCACAGACTGTAAAAACAGCTCGACGTTCGCCTGAGTAAGACCTCGTTGATCTGAACGGATTTCATCAAGCAATGTTTCAATGACATGAGTAAACTGAGAGATATCCGTAAACCCAAATGTCCCACTACCACCCTTGATCGAATGGGCAGCTCTGAATATGGTGTTGATCAACTCTCTATCGATATTACTGACATCTATTTCCAGTAAACAATTTTCCATACTATCAAGCCCTTCGAGACTCTCCTCGAAAAAGACCTGATGAAACTGGCTTAAGTCGATGCTGCTCATATATCCATGCCTTTCAACCAAGCACCTTACGGATAGTAGATAGCAGTTGATCCGGGTTAAATGGCTTGACGATCCACCCCGTGGCACCTGCTTTCTTACCTTCCATTTTTTTGTCGCCGGCGCTCTCTGTGGTCAACATAAGAATGGGAATGAATTTATAGTGTGGCAGCTCACGAAGCTTGCTGACCAATTCAATCCCCCCCATAACAGGCATATTGACATCACTCAGAACAAGATCGAATTTCTGCCCTTGAGCGGCACTTAACGCCTGTTTTCCATCTTGGGCTTCGACGACTTCAAAACCGGCTCCCTTTAAGGTAAAGGCAACCATTTGTCGCATAGATGCAGAATCGTCAACAGCTAGGATTTTGGCCATCTGATCATTCCCCGATTTTTTTTAATCAACTAAACCCAACAACTTATCTACCCCCAGTAGCCCAATAACTTTAAGCACATTTTCACTGGGTTCAGACAGTATCAAACGATTATTCTGAGATTCCAGTTTCTGCTTTAAAGCAATCAAAAGTTGTACTGCGGTAGTATCAATTTTAGTGACGGAAGCCAGTTGGAGAGAGATATCGCCGTGAGAGTCAGTTGCTTCGGTTAGCAACCTTTTAATCTCATCAACATTATTGATGCCCATCATTTCCGGACACGGAACATTAAACGTATTTTCCATACTCTGCTTTCCAACATTCGGCATAGCGCCTTACCTTTAGAGTAGACGTGCTTTTTTAGCTTGCAAAAAAAAATACAGAGCAGCCTTATCGGCTACTACTAATGGACTAGGGAACAGAGATGTTTTTACTAAGATGAAGGTATTTAACTTGCTAAATTTTTATTTCAGACAAAAAAGTTAACATGTTTATTGACGGGTTCTGGAAAACATTTGGGTGACTAATTCATCATTTTGCTTTTGCTCCAGTTTTTCTTGTGCCACCCATTCTTCGAAACGGACGGACTCAATAAAACTGGACATGGATTTACGCTTGAGATGGATTTTTTTCCATCGCTGCATCACTTCATTAGCCTGACGTTGTGCCATCAGAATCGTGTGCTGTTGAGCCTTGATGACTTGCTCCAGTTGTGAAATAAAATGCTGATAACTTTGCCACTGCTGCCCGGAGATACCTTTTTGCGCCTGTGAGTGAAATTCATCCTCATAGCTGTTTTGATAGCCTGTCAGCTCATCCAGCCGATGCTGCTCCCGTTGCACATTTTCTCGCGCCATCGTCAACGCTCTAGCCAGCTGTTCTTCCTGCTGCTGGATCAGTTTCTCGACAATAACCAGGCGTTGTGAGCGATTCATAAATCATGTTCACCGTTTGGGTTTATAGACAGGTTCAACGGGCTTTCGCTCTGGATGCCAGACCGGTTTGTTTCTGTCCGACTCTCTGACCTTTAGCTTTAACCACCGGCGCCTCGTTTTTTTCCAGACCCAGTCTACTCAGCATGTCACGGCTTTCGTCATAACTGAACGGTTGGCTCAGGCTCTGGCGCAGAAAATCGCGCATCTTCGGCATTTTCTCGACGGCTTTGTCGAGTTCAGCATCTGCACCGGCACTGTATGCACCAATGGTAATCAGATCCTTATTCTGTTGATATGAGGAATACAACTGTTTGAACTTCTGAGCACTAAGCAAATGATCGCCGCTGACAACTTGAGGCATCGCCCGACTGATAGAGGCTTCTATATCGATAGCCGGATAATGGCCCTCTTCAGCCAACCGACGGGACAACACAACATGGCCATCCAGAATTGCCCGACAGGCATCTGCAACCGGGTCCTGCTGATCATCACCTTCAGTCAATACGGTATAAAAAGCCGTAATCGATCCCTCACCAGCTTTAGCATTACCGGCACGCTCCACCAATTGCGGGATTTTGGCAAACACCGAGGGCGGATAACCTTTCGTGGCCGGCGGCTCTCCCGTGGCAAGGGCAATTTCGCGCTGAGCCTGAGCATAACGGGTCAGAGAATCCATCAACAACAAGACGTTTTTACCCTTTTCGCGGAAGTACTCGGCGACGGAAGTTGCGTACTGTGCGGCCCGCAAGCGAATCAACTGTGAGTCATCCGCCGGAGCAGCCACCACCACAGACCGGGCCAGACCTTCTTCGCCAAGAATATCCTCAATAAACTCCTTGACCTCCCGCCCCCGTTCACCGATCAACCCGACCACCGTGATGTCAGCGTTGGTGAAACGGGTCATCATGCCCAACAACATACTTTTACCAACCCCGGATCCGGCAAACAGCCCCAACCGCTGCCCACGACCGACACTGAGCAGAGCATTGATGGCCTTGATACCAACATCGAGCGGCTCGCGAATGGGCTGGCGGTGCAAGGGGTTGATAATATCCCCCTGCAGAGACTTGTTGACCCGGCAATGCAACGTGCCCTTGCCATCAATCGCTTCACCAAAACCATTAACCACCCGACCCAGCAACTCATCACCAATTACCAGCTGATTGGCGTTTTCCACCGGCATGACTTTCGCTCCGGCCTTTAAGCGGGAAACCGGCGTGATCGGCATCAGAAATACTTTCTCCCCTTCAAAACCAACCACTTCAGCTTCCAACTCGTGATTACCATCGATCACCAAACAACGCTCACCGATGGAAACATTGCAACCAACTGCCTCCAAAGTCAGCCCCACCATCCGCGTCAAACGACCGACGACCGTCACGGCCGCTTCATCAGGCACCAATTGCTCATAATGGCAAAAACGCTGCGCCAGAGAAGGTTGATCAGTATCAGGTTTCATGATCAGTCGCTTCCTGAACAACATCTGCTGCCTGCACACCCTCGGCTTTTGGTCCAACAGCAGGGGAAGATTCTTCCTGCAGCGTGGGTGTCCCTTGTTCTACAGTGGGTGTCCCTTGTTCTGGAGTGGGTGTCTCTTGTTCTGGAGTGGGTGTCCCTTGTTCTGCAGTGGGTGTCCCTTGTTCTGCAGTGGGTGTCTCTTGTTCTGGAGTGGGTGTCCCTTGTTCTGCAGTGGGTGTCCCCTGTTCTGCAGTGGGTGTCCCCTGTTCTGCAGTGGGTGTCTCTTGATCTTGTGGGTCCGGTTCCGCACCCGCTGCCATTGGTTCAGCTAAGGTCTGTTCCGAAACCAGTTCCTGTACTTCATCCACTGGCAGTTCCACCGGATCCTGGAGTATTTTCATGAGTACGTCAGGGTTTAGCTCAGCCTCGGTAAGGATGGCTTCAATCTGTTGTTTAAAGCGATGTTCCAGGGTGTAGTCGACCAGGCTGTTGGTCGTGCGCAGGGTGCAACCGCCTTCAGCCAGTTGTTCATTGCTTTTGACCACCCAGTTGGATTCATGTTGCTCGGCTAGCTCGTTGACCAATTCCACATGTTGGGGGTTCACTTCTATGACAATGCGCTCGCTGGGATTAGGTAACGCCGATACGGCTTTGGCGACGATGGCCTGAATCAGCTCAGGCGACATGGACAGTTCCCGAAGGACCAGATTTTTCGTCAATCGCATCACCAGACTAACCAATGCCTGGTCCAACTCCGTTCGCTCGGATTGCAATTGTTCATCAAGCTGAGTCAGCAGGATGGCAAAGGTCATCCGCAACTGATCCATTTCTTCCTGGGCATCTTTCAGTCCCTGCTCATGACCCAGTTTCTGGCCACGCTCTATACCCTGCTCCACACCTTCCGGCAAACCTTGTTCGCGCCCTTCCTGCAGACCTTTTTCAAGACCTTCGTCATGGCCTTTTTTCAGCCCTTCCTGCCAACCTTCCTGCCAGGCCTGGTCCCGAATCTCCTGCAACTCACGGGCAGTCGGTAGGCGTAGCTCTTCCTCCGGCTCCGGTTCAATGGTCTCTACCGTTTCCGTTGTCGGATCAGGAGTCTGCGCCACTTTCTCGATGGGTTTACCATTTTTATCCCATTTGGGCAGAGCCCAGGTTTCAACGTTATGTGTCTGCCGTTGTTTCAATGTCATAATGCCTTAAGGTTGTTTGACCGCCACATACAGATATCTTTTATCTTTCCTTTGGCCGGCAAAGAGCTTTTCAACCCTCTGCTACAACATTTGCTCACCACCGCCACCGAGTGCAATTTCGCCAGCATCAGCCATACGTCTGGCAATGGCCAGAATTTCTTTCTGGGCGGTTTCAACATCACTGAGACGCACTGGCCCCATGGCTTCCATATCATCTTTCAGCAGTTCAGCAGCCCGTTTCGACATATTGGCAAACACTTTCTCAGCCAGATTCTGATCCGCACCACGCAGGGCAATTTTCAGCATGTCAGTGGAGATTTCACGCAACAGCGACTGAATACCGCGATCATCCACATCGACAAGGTTGTCAAAGACGAACATAAGATCGGAGATTTCATTACCAAGATCTTCATCGATCTCTTTAATGCCATCCATAATTTCAGCTTCAATGCTGGATTCGAGATAGTTCATGATATTGGCTGCGGTTTTCACACCACCCAGAGTCTGCTGTTGCGATCCGGCACTGGCAGCAAACTGACGTTCAAGAATGGCATTCAGTTCAGACAATGCCGCCGGTTGCACGGTATCCAACGCCGCGACCCGCATTAAAATATCCAGGCGGACTTTTTCAGGGAAGTAAGTCAGGATTTCAGCAGACAAATCGGAATCCAGATAGGCAATAACGATAGTTTGAATTTGAGGGTGTTCATTACGAATCAGATCAGCCACGGCACGTGGCTCCATCCATTTCAAGGTATCCAGACCGGTGGTATTACCGCCCAACAGGATACGGTCAATCAGGCCACTGGCTTTTTCCGCTCCCAGCGCCTGAGTCAACATATTACGAATATAAGCATCGGCACCGATGCCCAGACTGGTCTTGCCGCCCACTTCTTCCATAAACAACCCCATGGCGCCTTCCACCTGGGACTGGGAAACTTCGGACAACATCGACATCGCAGTCCCTACCCTCTGTACCTCTTTCGGCCCCAGGTTACGTAACACTTCTGCAGCGTCATTTTCTCCCAGAGTCATCAACAGAATGGCGGCCCGGTCCAGCTTTCTTACACCGTCGAGTGCTTTTTCAGCCTCCACGATAGCATTTCGTTGTTCAGTCATCGGACATGATCCAGCTTCTCAATACCATTGCCACTTTGCCGGGATCTTCTGCAATCAACCCACGCAAAGCATCCAGTTGCCGTTCAAAGCTTTCTGAGGCTCCCGGCAATAAAAATTCATCCGCCCCGCTCAGCGTAACCTTATCATCAGTGATAAAGTCGTCATCAATACTCAAAGTATCGATGCTTTCTGACGTTTCTTCCTCGTCTTCGGGTTTCTTCATCAGGTTTCTCAGCGCTGGACGGAATACTGCAAATATTAATATTAGTACAAATAATCCAGCCAGGGCCTGCCGCACCAGATCTAAAAATCCGGGCGTCTTCCAGAACGGAACTTCTTCGATAACTTCCTGCTCCGCCATAAACGGAGAATTGATCACATTGACACTATCACCTCTGGCGGCATCGAAGCCAACAGCGTCCTGTACCAGAATGCGTAAGCGATCGAGCTCTTCCTGCGACCAGGCCTGTTTATTGACAGAGCCATCATCAGCCAGGGTTTTCATGTCATCCACGACCACCGCCACAGTGATACGACGCAACCGGCCCAGCTGATGCTGGGTGTAACTCAAAGTGCGGTCCACTTCGTAGTTACGGGTCGCTTCGTCCCGCGTTGAAGAAGGAGGAGTGGCAGGAGTTCCGTCAGGATTTGTCTGTTCCGGGGCGTTAGCATTTCCAGGCGGCTGATTGGTCAGAGCGCCAGGAATACCACCGTTGTTTTCGCCGACCTTCTGCTCACTCAGTACCTGCTCTGAACGCAGGGCAATGAGATCTGGATTGTACAATTCATCGGTTTGCTCCACCCGGGTAAAGTCAACGTCTGCAGAAACCTGGGCCTCGAATTTGCCACTTCCCAATACCGGCTCCAGGATGGCACGAATCCGGCTGGTCATAGCATCTTCCACCCGGCGGGTGTATTGAAACTGTTTGTCGGTCAGATTGGCTTCGGGGTCCTCTTCTTTATCGCTGAGCAGTCTGCCGCGCTGGTCAACAATGGTCACCTTGTCGGGACTCAACTCCTCGACGCTGGTGGCCACCAGATTGGTAATCGCTTTCACTTCCTGTTTTTCGAGCAGCGCGCCCGGATATAAATCCAAAAAGACCGATGCGCTGGGCTCACGTGAATCACGGACAAATACGCTACGTTTGGGAATGGCCAGGTGAACACGAGCACTACGCACCTGATTGATACTGGCAATGGTCCGCGCCAGCTCACCCTCCAGGCCACGACGATAACGGGCATTTTCCATGAACTGGCTAGTGCCCAGCGGCTGACTCTGATCCAGCAATTCATACCCAACCGTCTGGTCATTGGAAAAACCAGCACCGGCAATGGCCAGACGGGCCTGATGCAAGTCGGACTCCGGCACCAGAATCAAACCGCTGACCGGATCGATATCAAATTCAATACCTTCTGTCTGCAGCAGAGTGATTACTTCTTTGGAATTATAGTTATCGTTGCTATTAAGCAACGGCTTATATGATTTATCCATCGACCAGAGAACGACACCCAAGCCCATGGCAATGGCTGCCGCCAGACCAATCAGCAAACCAACCTGCCGGGTCAGCGCCAGTCGGTTAAAGCCTTCCAACAACGGATTAACCTTAGGATTCGTTTCTTCGCCATCACCTCCCACGCCAGAATCCATAGACTCAGACGTTAAGGAGCGGTCAGCGACTGGAGGTTTGGGCCTGGCTGCGGCTGCCGGTACATTTTCGGTCATAATGAATGCCCGCTATTAATCGTCATCATGAAAAATTCTTGCCATTGACTTTCTGCACGAAAAAACGGAGATACCTGAAAACAGTCTGAATGCCCCTGACAGCGAATATATGTTGATCGTCTGCATGTGTGGTCAGTCATACCAATACACTCCGTTTTAGGTGACTCTTTAACCCTGCTATTACAGGGCCATATTCATAATTTCTTTGTAGGCTTCGACCATCTTGTTTCTTACCTGAGTCATGGCCTGAAACGACACACTGGACTTTTGTAACGCAATCATGACTTCAGGCAGATCCACCTGGGGATCACCGAGCTCAAAACGCTGAGACAAACCACTGGCAGCTTTTTGATTGTCATTAACGGTATCCACCGCTGACTTAAACATTTCACCAAAACTGGGTGGCTCTGACTGCTCGACCGAACCGGTAGACTGACCGGGCATCGGCATTTGGGAATTGATTTGATTGACACCTTGCCGGTCGACATGGGTTTCCGCCGGCCTCGCCTGCTGCATCTGCGACTTGATAGTCCGCATCTGCATCAAAACCTGGTTTATGTCTACTCTGCCTGTGTCCATCTCATGCCACCTTTTTTTGGGTCAGAATTTTGTCTACGTCCATCGAATCCGGATCACTTGTGTCAATACTTCGTCGATTTATGGGAAAAAATTCTATATTCCCCGTCAACTAATGGTTGCTTTGCAATTAGAAGGCCAGTCTTTGCCGTTCAGGCGGCAAGTGTTTGCAATCGAGTGGGTGTCCCCTAAAACCGCAAGCATCTGCAATCGAGTGGGTGTCCCCTGAACAGCAAGCGTCTGCAATCAAGTGGGTGTCCCTTAAAAGTTGAGTGGGTGTCCCCTGAACAGCAAGCATCTGCAATCAAGTGGGTGTCCCTTAAAAGTTCTAGATGACAGCAGGAAAAGCAGGGAGCGGTGTATAGCACCGATGAGATTACAGGCCTGTGCTGCCTGAGATGAGGTTAAACACAGGAATGATTTCTTCACAAAATCATTCCTGACAGGGGGTCATCAGGCAAAAATCGCCCGATCAACATCCACGCCCAGTTCACGGAAACGGGCTAGCTTGTAACGCAGTGTTCTGGGACTGATCCCCAGTCTTTCTGCGGCTTGTTTTTTACGGCCACCGCAGGTGCGGATGGTTTCGATAATAATCTCCAGCTCACGCTGTTTAATCTCACTGCCCAACTCACTATTACTTTTTTCAATTCGGTTGGACACTTCTGCCGTATCGCCAAACAATTCCTGGTTACGCTGTGGTTCGAAGTCCAGTTCAGGAAGATCCACCAACCCCAGGTCCATGTCGGTAATCCAGGCTCCACTCTGCAGAATCATGGCACGCTGGATTGCGTTATCGAGTTCACGCACGTTGCCTGGCCAGCTATATTGTATCAATGCGTTACGGGCACTATCGTCCAGACGGACATCTGCCTTACCCATTTTGACCGCATGAATATGAATCAATCGTTCTGCCAACGGAATCAAATCCAATCGGCGCTCACGCAGGGGTTTCCATTGAATCGGAAATACACTGAGACGGTAATACAAGTCTTCTCTGAATGTGCCTTTTTTGACCTCTTCCAGCAGATTTCGGTTGGTAGTCGCCAAAACTCTGACATTCAATTGAATAGTCTTGCGACCGCCAATCCGCTCCACTTCCCGCTCCTGCAAAACCCGCAGTAATTTCGCCTGCAACCCCAAATCCATTTCGGAAATCTCGTCCAGCAGAATGGTGCCGTTATTTGCCTGTTCAAACTTACCGGGAGAGCTGTTCATGGCTCCGGTGAAGGCTCCTTTCTCATGCCCAAACAAGGTGGCTTCCAGCATATTCTCCGGAATGGCTGCGCAGTTGATGGCAACAAATGGCTGGCCAATACGATTGGAGTTTTCGTGTATGTAACGCGCCAGCACTTCTTTACCAGTACCACTTTCACCGGAAATCAAAATGGTGGAGTCAGTTTTGGCCACTTTTTTTGCCAGATCCAACACCTGCTGACTGCTCGGCTCCACAGCGACTGGTTCATTCATATTGACGGGCTTATCCGCCTTCATGAATTTCTGGATGGTCTCGATCAAAATACCAGGCTCAAAGGGTTTAACCAGATAATCAACTGCACCACTCTGAATGGCATCCACCGCTTTACTGACACTCCCATAGGCAGTAATCAACAATACCGGCAATTTGGGAAACTTCTCTCTGGTAATCGCCAAAAACTCATGTCCATCGATCCCAGGCATATTGACATCGGAAACAACAAAATCGACGCTGGAATCATTAAGTCGTGCGACACCGGCTTCTCCCGAACTTGCCTCGACCACTTCAAACCCATTGAGTTCCAGTGTGTCGCAGAGCGCTTCACGCAAGGCCAGGTCATCTTCGACCACAAGAATTGTATGAGCAGTCATTGATTCAGCTCCTATTGATTAATATCGGTAAAAATAAATTAAACTGACAACCGTTGTGATAGTTACGATTGATTGTCACGGTACCCTTATGTCCGGTTATGACTGACTGTACGACCGCCAGACCCAGCCCGGTACCGTGGGATTTCGTGGTAAAAAATGGTTCCAGCACCTTGTCGACCAGCTCTTCCGGCATACCTGGACCATTATCGGTGACATCGATCCGCAGAGTTTTATGAGCCACCTGGCGACAATGCACCTCAATTTTTGCATCCCGCTCAATTGCGTCGACCGCATTATTGATCAGGTTCTGAATCGCTCCGATCAGAGTTTCTTTATTGCACAGAATGAGCTCATCACCTACTTCGTTAATAATGTCGAGCTGTGCGCCGTGTTCCAGTAACACCGTCTCACAGGCATTTTGCAAATCCAGCATCAACTCTTTGACGCTGATTTCATTGAGCAGGCGAGAATCTCCCTTGGCAAAGATCAGCATGTCTCGAACCTGCTGTTCAAGGTGATTCAATCGTGCCTGTAACTTATGAATAAACTTATCTTTCTGATCAGATGACAACTCCGGCCGATTCAGGTTTCCAGCGTATAACATCGCTGCAGACAGCGGGGTTCTGATCTGATGGGCCAAAGACGCTACCATCCGACCCATCGCACTTAAACGCTCCTGCCGGGCAATCTGCTGCTGTAGGGAACGGGTTTGAGTATGATCGGTCAGCAAAATTAATTGCCCGGCACCATCCAGTGCCGTCGTTGCCAGATTAACCAATCGACCATTTCTCAGAGAAATTTCGTGTCCATCACTGGCCTGTGGCGAAAATACAGAACGAATAACTGAACGCCAGCGCTGGCCTTTCAACGGCACTTCCAGCAATGCTTCTGCCGCAGGATTGGCGCGCTGAATCCAACCTTTTTGATCAAGTACCAATACTCCGGCCGGCATCAGGTTCAACAAACTTTCAAGTTGGTCCGCGAGCTTTTCTTTTTCTGCCAGCTCCCGCATCCGCTGCTCACTGACGGTAGCCAATTCGCCGCTCAGTTCCACCACACGGGTTTCAAGCCACTGATAAGATTCAGTCAGCTGTTCGGACATTTTATTAAAAACGTCAAAAGCCTGTTTCAGCTCTTCCAGTCGTTCTGCGGAGAGAGAAGCCTCGGCGGTCAATGGAAACATACCCGGCCAGGATAGAGGCTTGGAGCCGTTTCGGGACACCGTAGGCACAGAAACGCCTGCTGTTTTTTCTGACATGAATGATTCAACCTTGTGTCAAAAGCCAGTCATTTTTAGCTGATTCTGCACAAAGCGGGCCAAAAAAAACCGGCTGTCAGCCGGTTTTTTAAAATACTATTCCAGAGAGTCAAAAAGTTAGGATGTTAACGCTGTCAGAGCGATGCGGGGTTCATTAAAAAACACCCTAAAAACAACCGGTACAACCGATTGTTTATCATGCCAGTTCTTTTTTACTCAGATTATATTTACGCATTTTCTCCACCAGAGTGGTTCTGCGTATATGCAGCTTCTCGGCGGCTCTGGCAACAACACCATTGGCGTCATCCAATGCCTGCTGAATCAGGCTACGCTCCAGATCAGTCAAATATTCTTTCAGATCCAACCCGTTGACCGGTAGCAGCGCCGGTTGATTCGGCTCTGTCGACGTCATCACCGAATTACCGTTGATCATCGACGACTCAGAAACCGCCACTTCCGGCGAATCTGTCATAAAACCGCTGTTCGCCAGTTCACCCAGCTCATCGATATGGCGGTATTTTTTTGGCATTTCATTGACACCAATGACGCCATACGGATGCATAATGGCCAGACGCTCAACCAAATTGGCCATTTCTCGGATATTGCCCGGCCATTCATGATTGCTCAAAGACATCACCGCCGCAGAATTAAAGCGAATAGAACCACGCTTTTCATTCTCCATTCGTGAAATCAGTTCGTTCAGCAATAATGGAATGTCTTCCCGCCGCTCACGCAGGGCCGGCATTTCAATGGGGAATACATTCAAACGATAATAGAGGTCTTCACGAAACGTGCCCTCCTCAATCATTTTTTCCAAATCTCGGTGGGTCGCCGCCACCACTCGGACATCGCTGCTAAAAGTCTTGGTTCCGCCAACACGCTCAAACGTTCTTTCCTGCAGCACCCGCAGCAGCTTTACCTGCATGGTCAGTGGCAGATCACCGATTTCATCGAGAAACAGGGTACCGCCTTCGGCCATTTCGAAACGACCGGCACGGGTGGAAATAGCACCGGTAAACGACCCTTTTTCATGTCCGAACAGTTCACTTTCAATCAACTCGCCCGGAATGGCACCACAATTAACAGGCACAAACGGCTTGTGACGACGGTGAGAGTTATAGTGCAGATTACGGGCAACCACTTCTTTACCCGTCCCGGATTCTCCGGTGATCAACACAGTGACATCTTTATCGGCCACCTGGGCCATCATTTCACGTACCGCCTGAATCGTCCGGCTGGACCCAACCAGACTGCGGAACAGATTGGTTTCCCGGCGCTGATCACGGCCACGTGATAAGTCCATCTGTTCACGATAAACCTGAGCACGATGCAGCGTATCGACCATTACATTGTAACTGGGAGGATGCGGAATACGGGCGATGACAACGCGCTTGAGCTCTTCCTCGATGCTTTCATCAGCGTGGAAAGACCCTATCATGATCACTGGTAAGCCTCTGTCCCAGCTCATGATCTCGGTTAACACCCGGTTAATCCCAACCCGACATTCACCTAAAATAACTGCACTGACTTCGTCTTTGGTCTGAAAAGCCTCGTTGGCCTTCAGCTTCCATTCGTCAACTCCAGAGTCGTATGCCTCTTCCCCAAGAAAATCCATGATGACGCGTATTTCCTGGCGCCGATCGATATTGTCATCGATGATGAGAACTTTCGTCTCTTGCCACATAGCTGACTGGTTCCTGTAACTGACTCATTTTTTGAACAACGACTAACATGCCTGATGAAATTTGTGATCATATCGACACTTTTTCCAATATGGTGTAGTAAAGAAGGGAAAAAGCAATTAGTCAAATTTATGGCGATTTTTTTGTAAAAAAAGTTGGAATATTATTTTCATGTTGCGAGAAGTAAGCAAACAAAAAACTATTGACGCAAAGTGACAAGCTCTTTTTCGTTTGAGGAATAAATTTGCCGCTTTCTGTGGAAGGTATATTGCCGCTCTGTAAATAACTGTAAATCGTTCTTAAGTCCGATGTATCGAAATCAACCTGCCAGAGCAGAGGAAAATCGCAGGGAGATATGTTCGATACTGGCGTTAATAACCTGCTGATAGGCAGAGGTCATCCCCAACAGGTGACGGCGCAGACGTTCTGTCTGCAGAATATCCAGATCCGGCCATTCTGACAGCTCATGCATCCACATCTGACACTCGCTTTCGATCATGGCTAACCGTTGCCAGTCCTGCTGATTAGCAGTATCAACCAGCCGTTGCTGCAGCCGGGTCAGATGCTCCAGAGCATGATCGAATTGCATAATAGCCACCTCTTTTTTATCACCGGCTTTGAATGAAAGTCTTGGCTTCTTCTTTAATACCTTCCCAGGCAACCTTAATTTCACCCAACAATCGTACCACTTCATCCAGCGCATCCATGTCGTTACGGACATTGGCCTCAAATAACCGCTGCTGCATGTACTCGTATAATCGTTTCAAGTTGAAGGAAATCTCTCCAGCATCCATATTCAGGCTGCTGTTCAGACCACCGATAATAGCAATAGCCTTGTTGATACTGTTGTTTCGGCCTTCAATATCGCCACGCTCTATACACCCTCGGGCTTGTGCCATACGGGACATAGCGCCCTCCAGCAACAACTGGATCAGCTGATGGGGATCGGCATCGACGATGCTGGTTTGATTACTAACTGCCTGGTAATGATTGGCACCTGAGCTGTACATACTATCTCCCGATGATTGACCACTTACTCAAAAGTAGATCCTTCCCTGCTGTTTGACCACATGCAAACCGATTTTCTGCGAGAAACCTCTGAATAATGACCTGCATTACCTCGCTGACATGATTCAAATGCTCACGACTTCCCTACCTCCTAGTCAGCGGCGTGGATCACAAAAACTTGAGTACTTTCAGCATTTTCTTTTTTAAGGCAGCACTTTCTACACTGGCACAGCCGTTGCACCGGTACTCCATACATGGCAGTCAGGACTGTTAAAAATATCACTAACTTATTGATTTTTAACAACCTTACTCATTCTTCATTTGGTAGATACGTGAGAGGCAAGCCGGCAAACCTTGTCCGGTGGGAGGAACAGATGAGCCGTTCAGCAACAACCGCCCGGAAATTTACAGAGGATCAAAGCGATCAGTTCAAGATCTCTACTCTGTTAAGTTCCGCCGAGGCACTTTATGAAAAGAGTCTGAACCCCAGACTTAAAAATGAGCAGTGTGCCGCCTGCCGGAAGGAAGCCAAAGATATTGCAGATATTCTCGCCAATATCAAAGAAACCCGACCGCTGGCACTCAACTTACTGGCCCGTATCGCGATCGACGAAGGCTTTTACGATCAAGCCAACAGCCATCTGATATATGCCCTCAAAGAAACGCCGGACGACCCTTCTCTGCTGTACAGTCAGGGACATGTGTTTCTGGCCCGGCAGGAATATGAAGAAGCGGAAAAACAGTTTGCCAGAGCTTTTCGGTTAAACCCGACGCTGACCCGGGCAGCCAGTTCGCTGGCCTACACCAAAACGCGCCAGGGAAAATTCGTAGAGGCGTTTCAGGATTATCGGGAACTGATCAAATCTCATCCTGATGACCCGCACATCCGTACCAAACTGTTCGAATGCACTGCCAAAATCACTGCCAACCACTATGACGAAGAGCTGGCCAAAGACATCCTGTCGTTATACCTGCTGGAAGGTATCGACTACACCGCTCTGGGCAACATCACAGCCTCGCTGCTGATCCATAAATATGACATACACACACTGCTCCAACATGATTTGCCGCTGGGAATCCTGGATACCGTCTCCCAGGACAAACTGTTGTGCGAAGCACTCAGCAAAATTATTTTCTGCCAGCCCGATCTGGAAAAGTTCATCACCCTGATCAGAAAACAGCTCTTACTGGAAAGCCTGGTGCATTCTGATTTGAAGCAACAGCATATGAACCTGGCAGTCGCACTCAGCCTGTATGCCTCAAACATGGAATACAGCCTGTATATCGACTCTCAGGAATACAGCCTGCTCTCCGCCCTGGAAGACCTGATCAATGCCGTGATCAGCGCCACCGGCTGGAAGCCTTCTGATCTGGCCGGAGCCACATTGCTTTACAGCATGTATCTGCCCATGGACGAACTGAGCTGTGCAACCGAACTGGCTAAATTTTCCGTTAATCGCTGGCCGGTATGGGCCCGCAAAACCATAAATCATGCCTTGCTGGAAATTATCCAGGAGAAACAGAATTGCGACAAAATTGCATCGATTGGCCAGATCAACGATGCCACCAGTCAGAAAGTACAGGCGCAATACGAGCAAAACCCCTACCCGCGCTGGCTGCATCTCAGTTACAACACGCCCACCAATTATGGCCGGGCGATGGAGCAGGAATTTTCGGATTTTCGGGCGCCTTCGTTCTTCAACACGGGTGACATTAATGTCCTTATCGCCGGGTGCGGCACCGGACAACATGCCATCAAAGTGGCCAAATATTTCCGCAACGTGAATGTCACTGCCATCGATCTGAGCCGCCGCTCACTGGTTTACGCCAGCAAAATGGCCGAGAAACATCATGTTAAAAACATTGAATTTATCCAGGCGGATATTCTCAACCTCGATCAACTGCAACGGCAGTTTCACATCATCGAAAGTTCTGGCGTGCTGCACCACATGGCAGACCCAATGGCCGGACTGGCAGCCCTGAAAGAGCGGCTTGTTCCCGGAGGACTGATGAAACTGGCCCTGTACAGCCGGGCGGCACGACAGATTATTCTAAAGTCCCGTGAACTGATTCAGAAAAACAACCTGACCGGCAGTGCCCAACATATTCGCTTGTTCCGTCAGGCGATTCTGAACAGCAACGGCAACGCGGCGTTTTCCGGCATGTTAAGCTCCTCTGATTTTTACAATATGAGTGGCTGTCGTGATCTGGTATTCCATGAACATGAAACCCAGTTTGACCTGTTACAAATCGACGAGATGCTCAAACAGTTCCAACTGAATTTCATTGGCCTGCTGGTGCAACCATTACAGCGGCTGGAGTTCATCGACTTTATCGGCAACGATCAACAATGCGGCAGCCTTGCGGAATGGGCTGAATTTGAACAACAAAACCCGCATTCGTTTGGCGGCATGTATCAGTTCTACTGTCAGAAACCGAGGTACACCCCAAACGCCTGAATATTGGTTTAAATTGCTACTGATGCGGCATAGTGGCCATGGCGGATATTTGTCCGCCTGCCCTACTGCCGCTCCTCATAACCCTCCACCCACTTCACCGCTCGGTCATGATAAGCGGCCATGTTTTTCACATTAGTTGCTGAATTCACCGCAAATATCCTGCAAACGGCCTGGAGAACGTGCAGAGTTTTAAACATGCTTCTTTATCTGCCAGATCAAACTGCCAAGAGCCCATGAACCCCACCACGAGAGGGTAAAAGCAACCGACCGACAAGCCAAATACACAACGGTTCCGCTTATTCTGCCCAACACCTCCTGCACCTGGGGTCTTACAGACCCTCTCAAAAAACTCCTGCACTGCAGTAACACCTGCCGAACCTCAAACGGCTCCACATGGCAGCTGACCGGGCCTCATCACAGACTTTACTCGCCACACACTTCAGGTTACTGTTGCATCGCGCTGGCAAAAAACCAGCGCCGGGACTGCAACCCCCGAAAATCACTTCACGGCGGTACATCAAGGCGCATCCGCGTCTTTTTTTTGTACTGGTGCTTGCGCACGCCTGTCTGTTTTGGCAGGCCGGGCGGGCCAGCTTCGGCTGGGCCGCTTTCCGTGAAGAGCGGTGGTTGCAACCCGTTTCGGCCTGCCCCCAGTCCATTGCAACGGACTGAGGGCATTGTTTTCTACAATGTTCACGGAAAATTTCATGTCATCTATTCAATTATCCGAAGCCCAAACAAAAGAACTGCTGTGCCACCGCTGCCTGAGCGTTCGCGACGAACACGGACAAATCCATCACCTGCCGGATTTCAGAGCCTTTGGTCTGGCCTACACCCGCCGTGACGCCTGTAGTCAGGTCAGTGCCATACTTGCATTTATGCAAGCCCAACTTGGCCTCTACGACCACCCCTCCTTCAACGGCATGGACGAAGAAGCCCTCATCGGCCAAACCCTCATACTCAGCCTGTGCCGCTCACTGCTCGCACTACCGGAAAATTAAACCCCAAAAACAAAAAAGCCCGGAATAAATCCGGGCTTTCATCATTCGCCAAATCAGTGATCATGCTTACTCTCGCAAAAAACCGAACAACCGGTTTTCTACTGCGCGTACAAATAATTATCATGAAAACAAAAATCCTGGCGTAAGGGCTTTGCCTGCTTTTTGCTGCCTGTGCGGCAGTGAACCGCGGGTGGTTGTGCACCGAGGAATCCCACGTTTTCTAAGCTGCCTGTGCGGCAGTGAACGTGCTAACGGCGTTGACGCTTATCCTGAATTCTTTCTAAGCTGCCTGTGCGGCAGTGAACACAGTGAATCCAGATCAAGTTTTAAAGCTGGTTTTCTAAGCTGCCTGTGCGGCAGTGAACAACATCACAAAGAAGGTTGAACCGGTGATGATTTTCTAAGCTGCCTGTGCGGCAATGAACAAACATTCTCAAATACTGCAATGCCGGAAACTTTTCTAAGCTGCCTGTGCGGCAGTGAACTTCAAAAATCAAAGATGAGTGAATACCTGTCATTTCTAAGCTGCCTGTGCGGCAGTGAACTCTATCAATAAAATCTTACAATCTGTTGTCGATTTCTAAGCTGCCTGTGCGGCAGTGAACGGATTTTGGCTGGGGTTGGGCTGTTGGGATTATTTCTAAGCTGCCTGTGCGGCAGTGAACGCCCCGCCATACAGCCTGGCCCACTTCAGCGCTTTCTAAGCTGCCTGTGCGGCAGTGAACGGACGGCGTCGACGACGACCTGCCCATAATATTTTCTAAGCTGCCTGTGCGGCAGTGAACTCTGAAGTAGAGTGTAAAGTAATTTACAAAGATTTCTAAGCTGCCTGTGCGGCAGTGAACATGGAGAGTTCGAAAGGAGATCAACAAGCGTTTTTCTAAGCTGCCTGTGCGGCAGTGAACCAGCTTTGCGTTTTGGAGCGGCTTTGCGCTTATTTCTAAGCTGCCTGTGCGGCAGTGAACAGCAGAGTTAAGCGAGCCAGATAACGGAAAGATTTCTAAGCTGCCTGTGCGGCAGTGAACGGCTTCGGCTTCTTTCTTGTACGATTTTTGTGTTTCTAAGCTGCCTGTGCGGCAGTGAACATAACGAGCCGAATGTGTCCTGCATTCCTGCCTTTCTAAGC
>NZ_JBNKSF010000004.1:0-1535 GCF_050297175.1 Gynuella sp.
GACGATCTTGGGTTCATTCGCCAACAATGAGTACAAGATGCAAAGAGATGTGAAGAAAAAAGGCTGCCATAGTTTGAACATGGAGTTATGTTGGATATGCGATAGCAAAATTTTAGTAATAACAATTTTCACTTGAAACTGGTACTTGTGCTTAGCAAGTCGTTATGATATTTCAGTTTTGAAAAGCCCCGCTGTTGGTATAAGTAACAAATCTTTATGGTATTTTAGTTTCAAAAAAATTGATCTTGTTTCAATTAATGTTTGGACATGTAAATTATGAAAGTCATCATACATTTTATTTCGAGTTTCTATCTAATGTTTGGCCATCAGGCTGGACTGTACTGTGGCCAACAACGGGGACATCAAATTGTATAAGAACCTTTATTCGCTGAGAGCATCAGATTTTCTAGCGTGTACTGTAGTGAACTGTTTGGCCACTCAACCCACATTACCCTACCTGGAACAACTGAACACATGATTGGATGAACGGTTATGGACATAGACTGGTTTAAGTGCAACGGCCGGAATCACCGGATCTATATTCGTGTTCTGTTTTTATTCCCATCGTGCCGAACAATCCCTTGTTGAGCCTTTTTCCAGTTGCCTAAACCGGCTGCTGCAACCGTCCCTGAAAATCCCTTTTTCTTCCTCCCACTGTTCTCATCATGGCATCCTCCTCATTCAAGTCAAAGTTCAAAGTTTAAGCTCAGCAATCTGCTTGCTGTGGCAATGGATTTTTCCGATGCGCCCCCTGAAACTGCGAGAACTGGTGCATTCCGAGAAAGTAGTCTACGCGCACTTTGTGTTAGGTTATCTCGATCCAGCAGCTGCCTGCCAACGCGAAACCGATGGGGGTAGCAGAGGCTGTGTGGATCCCCACCCGAGGCTTCCAATAGCACGCGAACACGATCGCGGAGTCCAGCAGGGCACGCAGGAATGTGGTAAGCTGCGGGCCGGCGGCTCTTTTTTTCCGCTTCCGCATGCGAGTTTTCATGTGTGTAAAATGGGGATGGGATGCCAGTTGATAGACCCGCAGGAGACAGCCTAGTGGCCTTGGAATTGAAAGCGACACGTACACGGTTTAAAACAAACCTGAGGTCCCTCGCCCGCCAAACACACCGGATATGAAACCTTCAGGCACACCCACCGTTGCAGTCGGAAGCCAGATTCCAGTGGACCAGCAACCGGTAATCCTCCGCCGCTGTCTTGCTCTCGATCCAATTTCCATCCCATCCCGTTTTCATCCTATATAAGCATGCATATAACCCGGTCACGCTCAATTCGCAAACACCATAGCTCACTGCTCGGTTCCCAGACCAGATTCAGACTACTCATCATTTCTCAAGCAAGAACGAAACGATCGAAGAGGCAGGCAGCAAGCTCAGAGCGATCGCATCAGCCATGGACGACCTGATTCCAGGGCTGCCGGAAGATTTGGCACGCGAGTGCCTGGTGCGGATGGGGTTCGACCAGCTGCCCGTGGCGCGCCGCGTGTCGCGGCACTGGAAGGCGGAGGTGGAGTCGCCGTTCTACCA
>NZ_JBNKSF010000005.1:0-1582 GCF_050297175.1 Gynuella sp.
CCATTAATGTCGGTAAAGGATGTCAAACTCGGTGTCTCTATCTGTTACGAAGATGTATTCAGTCGTGATATCAACCTCGATCTGCCGGATGCCAATATTCTGATCAATACCAGTAACGATGCCTGGTTTGGCGATTCACTGGCGCCGCATCAGCATCTGGAAATCGCACAGATGAGAGCGCTGGAAACAGCCAGACCGCTGGTTCGTTCCACCAATACTGGTCGTAGTGCATTCATCGATCATAAGGGGCGTATTGTGGATGCCACAGATCAGTTCAAAACACAAACCCTCACAGAAACGGTTCAGGGTCGCAGTGGATCAACCCCATTTCTTTACTTTTCAGCTGCGCAGCCTTACCTGGCGATTTTAATCCTGCTGGCCAGTGGACTGTTTTGGCTGAGGTCGCATAGAATCCAGCGTTAATTTTGCATAATATAGGGTTTGTTCACGACTCTACACTAGAGTATGCTTCCGACAATTTTCAGCCTTAATACAAACTAGCATCGATATGGATCAGAATTACGACCACAAAACCTGCGAAAGCAGCGCCCAGAGCTTCTGGGAGCAGAATAAATCTTTCATCGTCAGCGAAAAGCCTGATCAGGAAAAATACTATTGTCTGTCGATGTTTCCATACCCCAGCGGCAAGCTGCATATGGGGCATGTACGCAATTACACCATTGGTGATGTCGTCTCGCGTTATCAGCGCATGCTGGGCAAGAATGTGCTGCAGCCTATGGGATGGGATGCGTTTGGTATGCCGGCAGAAAATGCGGCTATCAAAAATAATGTTGCGCCTGCCAAATGGACCTATGAAAACATGGCTTATATGCGCAACCAGCTCAAGTTGCTGGGCTTTGGCTATGACTGGGACCGCGAGTTGGCGACCTGTCGACCTGAATACTATCGCTGGGAGCAGTGGTTTTTTACCCGTTTGATGGAAAAAGGCATCGCCTATAAAAAAACCGCACCGGTTAACTGGTGTCCACATGACCAGACCGTACTGGCTAATGAACAGGTTATTGAAGGTTGCTGCTGGCGTTGTGACACCCCGGTAGAGCGTCGCGAGATCGCCCAATGGTTTCTGAAAATCACCGACTATGCTGAACAGTTACTGGACGATCTTGATCATGTTGAGTGGCCGGAACAGGTTAAAACCATGCAACGCAACTGGATTGGCCGTTCAGAAGGTATGGAAGTTGATTTTGAAGTACCGGGTAGTGTGCCGCTACGCATCTATACTACGCGTCCAGATACGCTGTATGGAGCGACTTTCATGGCAATCGCCGCCGAACACCCTCTGTCATTAAAAATTGCAGAACAGCATCCTGAGCTGGCTGAGTTTGTGCAATCCTGCAAACAAACCAATACCGCAGAAGCTGAACTGGAAAAGATGGAAAAAAGAGGTTTTCCTCTTGGTATCAATGCCATCAATCCGGTCAATGGGGAAGAAATTCCAATCTATGTGGCTAATTTCGTACTCATGGGTTATGGCACCGGTGCCATTATGTCGGTTCCCGCGCACGATCAGCGCGACTGGGAATTTGCCAAAAAATACGGCATTGAAATCCGTCAGGTAGTC
>NZ_JBNKSF010000006.1:0-174698 GCF_050297175.1 Gynuella sp.
GCAGTTTTGCTCAAAGGGCGTGTTTTGCGGAAATACAGATAAGAACTCCGGTTCTATGCTTCCGGTTAAGGTGCGTAGCTTTTCAAGATCATGGAGTTTGGGTTTGTAATGGGTAAACACCAGCAGAATCATGGAATACAGGCGCTCTGTAACCTGATGCAATGAAAAAGCTGCCTTGTTGTGCAGTTTTCTCTCAGTAGCTGCCTCATACATCATTAAGTCTTCTTTTGCAGCCTTTAGCCAATGATCAAAATGCTTTTGCGCCTCTATTTTCCGCTCAGGCAGAGGCAGTTCTTTCGGCTCTACCAGCTCCAGCTTGCCGGTATCGTGCAACAGGATGCCCTCGCGGTAGATATCGACATAGAAATACTGGCCTTTGGCTAACTGGGCATTCACAAAGTAAATCTCTTCCGCAATCAGACTGACCGGCGTTTTGACTTCCCGCATCAAACGATTGCTCAGGGACGTTTTAAACTCAATCTTGCGGGCCTGTACCTTGTTTTTGGTAATGGCAAGAATATCCATATCGCTTTGATAGCGGTAATGGACACGGTCCTCTTCCAAATGGTCCACCCAGTCACCACGGGCATAGCTGCCGAATAAAATCAGCATGCAGGGTTGAACGGCTTGCACAATAATATCAACCGCATGGCGCAGCTGCTCTTGCTTATCGAGGGGGAGGTGATCAAGTGTTGTTTTCATGGCCGGCATCGTAGCAACTTCTTTCGTCAGAGCCAATCGTGTCAAACACCCCGATAGCCTCAGAAATGACCTGCTTGGCATTAGTAGCGCGGTTGATCAAGATTCTGCACACTCACACACCTCGCTTGTTTGGCTTGTGTAATACCCTGTTAGCCCAGTATCCAGAAGGGGGTTGGCGGTTTTCAGGGCATATCTTCTGCACACAGCGCCATTCCCAGTGCCGGGCGTCAGATTAGATGCCATAAGGATTTCACAGGTTTCAGCGAATGAGCCAGTGCCAGGTTGTACCGTAAATCTGCGCTTTTTTTGTGGTCCATGTGCTAACGGTTCCCTGCCTGGAACCACTCTACAGAAGGCCTTAGCGGGTAAAAATATACACTCCCGAATTGCACAAAAACGTATTACCCGGCTCATCTACGGTCACTGCATAAGGTGTATGGCTCGTATCATAAAACGTTTGATTTTTAAGCCGCGTAGGAACCGTGATAATTTTTTGCCACTCTGGCAAATGAGACATTTTCATCACCGATAGTGATTAAAATCGCCATCATCATCGCTGTCCGTGGCGCGATAATAAGTATCTACACTTGCCGAAATTTCTCAGGAAAACCGGCCTGACTGAGACACTTTTTTATGCGCCAATACCGAATGAATCGGTGTTTTCCGATTCAGGACCTCAGAACTTATGTTTACTGACGCTCGGCATTAACACCACTTACCGAGCCAATGAATGACTGTCCCTGACCATTGGGCAGTCAGCCATCTGAAGGCCAGGGATATTCTGGACATCAAACCATCAAAAAAACACTCATTACTGTTTAACAGTATTAAACACCACCACAGAAGCCAGTATTCAAAACTGGCTGGCCTGTCATTCTAAACGCCACCATCTCAATGCATGGCTGTTTTTATCACAACGGCGTAAGCGTGCCTTGAGCATTGCTCATTCTAATGCGCCTTGGGCCATGCATCCAAACCCTCGACTACCTTTGCATCCTGCCGAATGAAATCCGGTTTGTGTATCTGCCTTTGGAGTTGTGAGGCGGGAAATCTGTAGAATAATTGAACGGTTAATTATGTCGTAGGCGGATACTTATACTATGCTGAAATAGCTGCTTGTGGCCCAAAGCGGACACTAAGTTGTATTTAGGGTTTTTAAGCCATCAGAAGAAAGTCGGCAAAAGCATATATGTTAGGTGGTGGTGTTAGTGAAATATTTTATTGGTTTTTCTACATTGCTGGAAGTTGAGTCATGGAACTAAGTATCAAAAGCACGGAATTTTTGGATAGCTTTGACCATATAAATTCGAAGGTGCTGGATGAGTATGGCAAAAATAAGCTGGATTTGTTCGTGCTAAAAATAAATGCAAATGAGTTTGACTATAACTCGTTATCGGATCGTTTAACTGACCCAGTTATAGAGTATTCTTTGTCAAGAAAGGTACGGGAGCGTTATTCGGATCGTCCCGGAACACTGTCTAGGAAGGCCAGAGAAAAGTTTCTGGATTATCTTAAGAATAAGGGTGAATTAGGCGAGCTCCTTTTGTATTGCTTCCTCGAAACCCATTTAAACGCTCCTAAAATTCTTTCCAAGTTAGAATTAAAAACATCCACGGGTCATTACGTGAACGGTGCGGATGGTGTGCATTTTTTAAAACTGGATGATGGAAATTATCAGCTTATTTTTGGTGAGTCCAAAACGATTAAATCCCTGACAACAGCATTAACCGATGCCTTCAAGTCAATTGATGAATTCAAAAGGTGTATTAACGCCAAGGGCGATGAGAAGAGCGGTTTGCCGTACGAAAAAGCTCTAGTGAGCGACAATTTGGAGAAAGAGGAATATAATGATGAAGAAGCAGATTTTATCCGTTCAATCATTTACCCAAGACGGGATAATGACTTTGAGGTAGATGATGCGTTCGGAATATTTGTTGGTTATGAAATTTCCATAAGCGTGGCAGATAAGTGTCTCCCCAACTCAGAGTTTCGTCTAAAGATTCAAGATCAGGTTAAGTCTGAAGTTGAAAAATCTTTTGAACACATAAAAAAGAAAATAGAAAACTACAAGCTATCAGGTCATCAATTCTATATATACGTATTACCTTTTACAAACCTAGAAGATAGCCGCAAAAAAATTCAAAAAGAGATCACAGCATGAGTTTTTTTGACAAACTATCGGCAGAGATATTGGAAGATGAGTATTTTATAGACTTGTTCATAAAAGCAGAGATGTTGTCTGTCTCCAACTTTTTTGGCGTAGAAAAAACTCTTTTAAGTGCCAAGGAATATGTTGATTTATTGCGCTTCGCAGACATTCTTTCGCGCTCAAAAAACTTTAAGGCACAAAATAAATCCTACAAAACAGTGAGCCTTTTGATTGATGACTATAAGGGCGACAGCCTCTTTAAGAGGTTTGCTCATTCTATTTTGGTCAAGCTTGGAAACTTCCCAGCGATAAAGTTTTTAGAAGACAATGATTTAGGCTCTGATGATAATTCGATTGAACTTATTTTTGAGAAAAGTCTTAAGGAGATATATCAGAAATCTCGTAGCAAAAACCTGATCTTTACCGATGAACAATATGAGATTTTTAGCAATCTAAAGAACAGTAACCATTACAGCTTTTCAGGGCCAACATCCTTAGGAAAATCTTTTATTATTAAAGAGTTTATAAGGCATTTGATAGAGGAGAATAATTGTAATGAGAATATTATTATCCTTGTCCCAACAAGAGCATTGATCAACCAAACTTTGTTACAGTTAAAAAAGGAATTCTCTGATATTGAGAACTATAAAATTCTTTCTCATCCAACTGTTCCCGAATCCTTTAGAGCAGAAGAAAAGAAATTTATTTTTATTTTCACACCGGAGCGATTGACGGCATATCTTGCGGAATTTAGTAATCCCAAAATTGGGTATTTATTCATTGATGAGGCGCAAAAAGTCACGTCCCCAAATGATACAAGAAGTCCGCTATATTATCATGCAATTCTCCAAGCCGAGAAAAAGAGTATTAAGCTCTATTTTGCATCGCCTAATATTCCTAATCCAGAAGTGTTCCTACAACTTTTTGAGAAAAGTACAGAGGAAGCAAAAAGTGTAAAAAGTTCTCCGGTTTCTCAGAATAGATACTTTTTAGATTTTCTTGATAAGCGTTGTTTAATGTTTTCAGATGTGGCGGATGAGCAAAATGTAAATATTGATTTCAGCGATGATAATTTTTATGCATGGATAAAGCGTTTAAGTAAGCGTGATGCAAGTATCATATACTGTAATACAAAGAGCGACACCGTTGAATATGCATTGGAATTCTCGAAAACTTTGTCAGATAAAGAGGATGATCGGATTGATGAGGTTATATCTGTCATCGAAGAGCATCTGCATAAAAAATATTTTCTAATTAATTGCCTTAAAAAGGGAGTGGCTTTCCATTTTGGAAGCCTTCCGCAAAGAATACGAGAAAAAGTCGAGCAACTATTTTCTGATAGAGCCATAGATTTTGTATTTTGCACCTCAACACTGCTAGAGGGCGTTAATCTTCCGGCTAAAAATATATTCATACTTAACAATGCCATTGGCCTTACCAAATTTACGGATATTGATTTTTGGAATTTGGCCGGACGTGCAGGAAGACTTACGCGAGAGCTTTCAGGCAACATTATATGTGCTCGTATTCAAGATAAGAGAAATAGGTGGGAGCATCCTGAAGAAGATTTAAGTGTAGTAAGAAATAGAGATATAGAACCTATTGAGCCTTTGCTGAGTTCAGGGCGAAGACGTTTTTATAAAAACATCGAGGCTTCACTTACGGGGAAAGAATTTACGAGACAGAATGTTACGGATAATGAACGAAATATTTATAATCACTATGCAAACATAGCACTGATCCACGAAATTCGATCAGATGACTCGGTTCTGAGGTCTAATTTTCTGGCAAAGAATGATAATGCAAAATCAGTTTTGCAAAAGCTTAAGAAAGAGATGGTGATACCAGAAAAGATTCTTTCATCATATTCGATGATTAAATCTAAATATCAAAATCACATTTACCAATGTGAAGACTTGGCTTCTAAAAAACTGTCATCAGACATAAGTTACACTTCTACATTAGAAAAGCTCGAACTTTTATGTGACTTTTATTCTTGGGAAATCGAAGAAGTGGGCGGCAGAAAGCCACTGCTGCCATCGCGTGAAACTTTGAGATATTATGCGGTTTTAATGTCTAGCTGGATGAATTCGAAGTCCTTAAGTTGGATGATCAGCGATACCATAAATTATTACAGGAATAAGGGGGAGATATGGAATGGAACAGAACTGGTCATTTTTAATTCCGGTAGCCAAGAGCACATCAATATGGTGATCAACAACCTTATATCGGATGTCGATAATATCTTGAGGTTTAAACTTAAAAACTATTTCAGCAATTATTACGATATCTTGGCAGAGAAATTAGGCGACAAAAACGCAGGTGAAAATTGGGGGGAATTTCTTGAATACGGCACGAATGACCAGCGTGTAATCGAATTGCAGAATGTTGGAATTCCAAGGCATTTGGCTAATTTTTTACTTGAAAACCACAGTGAGTTTTTTGTTTTCAAGGGTGGTGTGCTGTTAGATATCAGAAAAGATTACTTGATAGAAGCGATGGATGTGAACTCTCCTGAATTTAAAGAGTTGCTGGAAGTGATTTAGTCCAATGACAGAGAAAATATATCGTTACCAGCGCATTTAATGTGCTTTCTCTTGATGCGCTGTGCCATGACCGGCTCTACTTCTCAGATCCAAATAAATTCAATGGTCTGTTAGACTGCATGCCGGCGGTTATCAATGATTCTGATAAATTGACGCTCAGAAATATCCTAATAGCAATGATCGAAAAGCGGGTTGCAGGAGAAGTCACCAATTCATTAAAAGCTGCCAAAGTCGAAGGCGGACAGGCTCTTATAAATCCGTTTATAACCATAGACATGCCAGAAGAGCTTTTGATAACCCTCCCGGCACTCTAATTCACTCTAAAGGAGATTAGGAGTGCACCGATTCTTATTGATCAATGCGTCAACGCCACTGTGATCTGTGAGTTGCTGATAACGATAAAACGTATCTCTGGAGACACCCATGACCTTGCAGGCTTTTGAGACATTGCCGAGTTCTTCGGCCAGGTTAAGTAATCCGGTTTTGTGTTTAATAATGGATTGGTACTATGAAGCATGAGGGTTACTTTTTTGGGTTTGATTGGATTCGACACCTATTTTCAAACCGGTAACCCTCTCTCTTTCAAGAAAAGGTGTCAGATCAAGTCGAGACTAAAATACCTTACCTTAGTCCAGTAGTAGGGGCTAACCTGCCTGATTATTTTTAATAAATAACACCGCGCTATCTATTGCTTGGTCGGCTTCTGGTAGTTGTCCGGCAAAAAGGTGCCAAACATGGAACATTTCTGGCCATACTTCAATTGACGTACGTACTTTTGCTTCGGCAAGGTTTGTCCCTAATCGTAATGCATCACTTAACATGACTTCATTTTCACCTAGCTGTAATAGTATGGGGGATAGCCCTTGTACATTTGCAAAGACGGGAGAAGCATCTGGATGGGTGGCGACTTCGTCACCTAAAAATATGCGCCCTAGTTTATTTAAAAACTCAACACTACATATTGGGTCGATGCCATCGCGGGTTATGGCAGACTGACCACTATGAGTTAAATCAGCCCATGGAGAAAAAGCCACTCCTGACGAAGGAAGTGGTAACCCTGCGTCACGCGCTTTTCTCATTATGGTCACCACCATTGCACCACCGGCAGAGTCGCCAATCAGACTGATATTTTTGGGGTTATAACCTTGTTTTAGCAGGTTCTGGTAAGTTGAATAAACATCGTCAATGGGCGTTGGAAATGGGTGCTCCGGTGCCTGTCGATAGTCTGGGATATAGATCTTAGCGTTGAGTTTTTTGGCTAAATTCCCACAGAGCGCTTTGTAAGCTTCCACACCACCGTGAACATATCCACCGCCATGAATGTATAAGATGATGCGATGTGGCTCTGATAGATTCTGAGGCACACAAACCAACGAATCAACAACCCCCATGCGCTCTGTCTGATAGTCTACATCTTCAAGTGCGGGGAATAATGCTTCCAAGCCAGACATATACTGTCGACGCGCTTCACGCCATGATGCTTCAGATTTATCTAATACTTTATCGACAACCGGGCCTGCGGCTGCAATCCAACCATTTAACGTCTCTTTTGCTTTTTGGGACAACATATAGAAATTTCCTCATTTTTTGATCTACAATTGATACTATAATTGATTTATTGACGAATAATATTCCCTTATGAGTGATCGAAAATTCCCGAATAAAGCCCCCTACGGAACCTCCCTGGACTTAATGGCTATCCGTATTTTTGTTGCCATAGCAGAAACAGGAAGTTTTATCTCGGCAGGAAAAAGCATTGGGCTGACTCGCTCTGCAGCAGGAAAAGCGCTAGCCCGATTAGAGGGTTATTTAGAAACCCGGCTTTTTCACCGAACTACCCGTCAAGTGACACTGACTGTGGAAGGGCAGGAGTTTTATGAGCGATGTTTACAGATACTGAAAAGCATAGAGGAGGCTGAATCCAGCCTATGTAAGCAGCCAATCAAACTGAAAGGTACGCTAAAAATTACCGTATCAGAAGGTTACGGTAAAACGGTCATACTCCCATTTATCCAGCAGTTTCAACGACAATTTCCAGAACTTTCTTTTGATATCAGTTTTACTGACCGCATCGTCGATTTAGTGGAAGAAGGGATTGATTTAGCTATCCGAGTTGGCGAGTCGTATACAAGCACACAATATATTAGACGTGTTATTGATAGGTCGAGAATAGGGCTATATGCCGCTCCTGGATATTTGAAAAATAATAATTCGCCAAGAGTCATCGCTGATTTAAATGAACATCAGGTATTAATTTATGGCTCAGGAACAGCGCCAGCCTGTTTTAAATTAAAAACAAAGAATGATCAATCGGTTAAAATTCAAGGCCGATCATTTATAAGATTTGATAGTGGTGATGCTATTCGCGTCGCTTGCTGTACAGGTATGGGGATTAGCCTATTACCTGAATTTTTAGTGAAAGATGATGTAAAGGCCGGGCTGCTTACTCCTTTGTTTATTGATGATCTACACCAAGAAGATGTATCCATCCATTCACTTTATCCTGATCGCCAGTTTCTCCCTAATCGTGTGCGTGTATTTCTTGATACATTGATAGAGTATCTTGAGAAACCCTAGTCCTAGGGAGCCTCTGAAAAATAGCCCATTTTCGCGCAGGACAATGTCAGCACCCATCTCACATCCTCATTTACGCCAGTAAATTGCGGTGTTGTGAGTAAAACTATTCCTATTTTTCAGAGGCCCTCTAAACCTTCATCGTGCGGTTTCTGCGCCGTTCTAATGTCAATGGATGGTGCTGAATTGCATATGGGAGATGACCAGGAGAGTGCATTGCCATTTGAATAGGGTGCAATGACCTAAAAGTTTGTTTGGTAACAACAGAAGGCAGCCAAAAAGCTGCCTTCTGTTTATCGACATATAAATCAATGTGGGTATTTAATCTGCCACAATGAATGTCCAGTCCTGGTTGGGGCCGCCGTTTTCGGGCCATTGGATGTTGTTGCCGTTGTTGGCGGTTGAACCACCACTGATGTCGAGCAACTGGCCACTGTTAGCGTTGATAATGTGGACATACCCGTTACCTTGAGGTGCAATGCGCCATTTTTGGTTGTTACCGCTGTTGCGGGGCCAGATGATGTTGTTGGCACCACTTTCTGTAGAAGCACCGTTGATATCGGCGGATTTGCCACTGGCGACCTGAACAATGGAGTATTGGTTGTTGCCAAGCGCACTGACAATCCATTTTTCCGCGTCGTCGGTACCGCAGGAGTATTGCACGATGCTGGTGGCATCCGCGGTTGATCCGTTCAGTGTGCGCAGGCACATGCCGCTGTTACGGTTTTGAATGTAGTAGGCTTTACCACTGATGATGCCACTGTTGTCGTCACAACCATTACCTAACGTCGGGTTTGTATCTCCCCAGCCGAACATGATCCGTTGGGCACCGGAGACATTGCGGACCGACAGGCACATGTCGCTGTTGGTGCCACTGATTGCAAACATCGAATAATGATCATAGTTATCTCGACCTTCTGTTTTTTTGCCGCCAGCGGCCGGCCAGTAGACGCTGCCTATTTTTCGGTCGTGCATGCTACCGGTGACCGCCCGAATATAAGCCACGAAGTTGTCGTTGTATTCTGTGGTCATAAAGTTGAGGCCAGAATCCATGGGCGCTCCAAACTCTGTCATGACCACCCGATCATAACAACTGCTCTGGCGTGCTTCGAAATGGTTGCGCCAACCCCAGTAGTCTTTTTCGCCGTAGAAAAAGGCGTAGTGGTGTAGTGACAGCAAGGATCCATCAAAACGGCTGTCGTTACAGAGATCTGTGACATCCTGAGCAAAACCGATACCATCTACCAGTACGCGATTTTTGGGCACCGTGTTATGGTTATTTATCCAACTGGCGGCAATATTCCGCCATTCAGAAGAATTGTAACCATGCGGTTCGTTCATCGGTTCGAAGTAGACCAGGTTGTTGCCGGCATACGCATTGACGACTGTCGACCACATGCTGGTCCAGGTGCTCATGTTAGAAACCTTACCGCCCGAGTTTGAACCATCTTCCCAGTAAGTGAGAATTACCTTGAAGCCCCGATTCGTTGCGGCGTCAATGGTGGCGCGATAGTTGTTCCACCATGCGGTATCGCTGACTGTCGCCGGGTTAACTGGTAGGCGGACGGTATTGACACCCATTGTAGAGTTCATATCGTCATAGATGGCGTTGGCTTTGGTATAGATGGTGTTATAGCTGTCGTTGATGCTAAGACCCTGGAGTACGAGCCGGCCGGAGGTAAAGTTATCGCCCAGGCGTGCCCAGTTCATACCGCGAAAGTCACTGGTATCGGCTGCTGAGGGAATGGCCGCAACGGTAGCTGTGATTGCCAGTACTGAGGTGGCTATCAGACGTGAAAGAGAGGATGGTAGTAAAGCAGTTGTCTCGTTCATTTTTATTATTCTCCTATGTGAACTTTCATTCGAAAAACTACTTAAGAATATGTTTTTGACCGGGACTACAGGTGAGGTTATCAAGTAACAGACAGTTACCAACCCGGTTTTGTTCTGATGATATCAACACCAGAGCGTTCGATCATACCTCAGTAAACCTGGGTAACACATGGACTAAAACGGCTGTTTGTCTGCAATATTAACCAGAACGCTTGGAATGGAATTTGCTCAATTCAATGTATGTCTTACGTTTATTGCGATATATGCTTCTTGCAGGACATATGTGTCTCTCATTAAATAGGAGGTTGTGGCGATTTTGCCCTGGCGGCAAGTTTTGTCTCTGTAGACCCATTAAAAGAGCGTTAACAGCGTTTTTGAATGCTCATAAACAGGTATGGTTGCGCAAACATGTTTGTTGATTCGAGAAATTAATGTAGCCGGACGAAAGTGCTGCTGATGTATACAAGCTGTCGCAGACAGGCCCTTCCCTCCAGAGTACTCAATGTCATTGCACTCCTTCTGATTCCAGGTGGTTTAGTTGTTCTTCGTCATTTCAACGTGCTCGGCATGGCGGGTATCGATATAGCCTCGCTGTAAGCGTCGAAAACTGTGCTGATGACATTTGTTGTTGAGGGTAAGGTGTCGCAAATTTGAGATCGATCCGTACGCAAAGGTTGCGGAGTTTTAGAATTTCGGGAGAGTTAGGGAGATAATTGGTATAAACAAACAGAGCGCAAGAGCATGGTTTTTCGGTGACCTGATGAAAGTTGCAACGCTGCGGTTTTGAACCATTAACTAACCATAATGGAAAAATTCTCCCGCCCTGCCAAGCCATCAGTCATGGTGTTTCCGGGTAATATTCTGTCTTGCCTGTACGGTCAGCTGCCCAGGCTCTGACGTGGTTTGGGTTTGGCCGTCAACAACGCAATGCTTTCCGCGCGACTACCCATAAAGAAGTAGGGACCTTGCTGTAGATGATTGCTCTCATCCTGAATCGTGTGCCTGATCTATCCCGTAGGCACGGATTTGACCGTACAGCCAAACCGTTTATAGCCAGTGTTCGGGTTGTCTACTCAGTCACCTTTGGCGCGACTACCCAACAAAAATGAGCTTCGGGATTTGAAACTCAGTGTACGACTTATCTGCCTTTGTCGGTAACCCTCGAGAGTGTCGTGCAGGATAACTGAAATGGTCTGAAGTTCGCGTTATTTGGACATAAGAGAGTGGTCTTTATAGTTGCGGTGATAGCGTGGTATTGGTGGTTAGTTTAGCGGCCGATAGAAAAATGTCCGTCGGTGTCTCTGGAGCAGAGCATTGTTAATTATTGCAAGGATTATTCAGTATTCGGTAACGGTGATATGATTTGCCACTCATTTAGGTTGCCGTCACTGTTTTGTGTGGCCACATATCAAACCGGGTCGATTAATGAAATTTCTACCGATTTTTTTAAAAGTACACTCTTATTCATGTCTCATTATTGGTGGCGGCCATGTAGCGGCCCGCAAAGCCGAGCTGGTGATGAAAGCCGGTGGGCGGGTAGAAGTCTGTGCGCCGGAGATGGATGCCCGTTTTCAGCATTTGGCACAGCAATATGAAGGTCTGTTGACCTTAACAGTCATGACAGTAGAGGCTGATCAGCTTTCGGCCATTCTCGAACAGCGGCAACTGGTTGTGGCGGCAACGGATAACGATGAGTTGAATGCGCAAATTGCCAGTGTCTGTAAACACCATTCCATACTGTGCAATGTGGTCGATGACGGCGCTGCAGGCAGTTTTATATTCCCGGCCATCATTGATCGTGATCCGGTGCTGGCGGCGGTCTCCAGCAGTGGTCAGGCTCCCGTACTGACACGGTTGCTTAGAGGGCGGATAGAAGCTTCTGTCCCGGCAGCATTTGGGTTGCTGGGTCGTCTGGCAACCCGCTATCGGTCTATGGTCAAACAAGAGTTGCCGAATATAAGCCGTCGGCGTGCATTCTGGGAAAAGGTACTCACGGGTGCTGTGGCTGAGCTGGTATTCAGCGGCGAACAAGCACAGGCAGAAACCCTGTTGGAGAGACAGCTTCAGGCGGCAAAGGCCGATAGTCGAGAGATAGGGGAGGTATATCTGGTGGGTGCCGGTCCAGGTGACCCTGACCTGTTGACCTTCAAGGCACTTCGTTTGATGCAGCAGGCCGATATCGTGTTCTACGATGCTCTGGTCTCACAACCGATTCTGGATCTGGTAAAACGTGATGCGGAGCTGATTCACGTTGGCAAGCGTCGCTCCAATCACACTCTGCCACAGCATGATATCAATCGCTTGTTGATTGAGCATGCGTTGCAAGGTCGGCGAGTACTCCGGCTTAAAGGTGGAGATCCGTTTATTTTTGGCCGTGGGGGCGAAGAAATCGAAGGCTTGATGGAGCACCAGATTCCGTTCCAGGTTGTGCCGGGTATCACTGCTGCCAGTGGTTGCGCGAGTTACTCGGGGATTCCGTTGACCCATCGCGATTATTCTCAATCCGTCAGGTTTATTACCGGTCATCTCAAAGACGGCACTTTGAATTTACCTTGGCAGGAGTTCGTGTACGCCAATCAAACGCTGGTGTTTTACATGGGCTTGAACGGATTGCCTATTATTTGTCAGCAATTGATCCACCATGGTCGTGATGCGGAGACTCCTATTGCCTTGATTTCCAAGGGTACTACACCGGAACAAAAAGTGATTACCGGAACGTTGGCGACTATGCCAGAGCAACTTGAAGAACAGGTCGTTCATGCGCCAACGTTGATTATTATCGGTGAAGTGGTGCGCTTGCGCAGCCGGCTTGGTTGGGATTCCATGCCGGATACTGAATGACAGCATCTTTGGGTCTGGACAAACAGTTTCAATAGTCACATTGTGGCGTGAATGGCCCAGAGTGGTTCCCGCATTATTCAGCTATTCCTAAACTGTATTGGGAGGGCTGTGTTGTGATTATGTGTTAACGTTAATAAGGAGAACAGCATGGCAGATTTTCAAACGGCATTTGAATTGACTATCCGCAATGAAGGCGGTTATGTAGATCATACTGTCCCGGGTGATACCGGTGGACAAACGTACGCGGGCATCTCCCGTAAATATCATCCTCAATGGCCAGGTTGGCAGCTCATTGATCGGGGAGATACTGACAACCCTGCACTCAAGCAAATGGTCGCGGATTTTTATCAGCAGGAATTCTGGAATCCAATCAAAGGTGATCAGATGAACAACCAGTCGGTGGCAAATAGTATTTATGATTTTGCCGTCAATACCGGTGTTCGAACGTCTGTTAAGTATGCTCAGGAAGTCGTGGGGACGGATGCTGACGGTATCGTCGGACCTCAAACTTTAGCCAGTCTTAATGGCTATGATTCTGAGTTGTTTATCAATCAGTTTGCTCTCAGCAAGGTCAGTCACTATGTGGGAATTGTTGAGAACAATGGTGATCAGATTAAGTTTTTGGTGGGTTGGTTGAACCGGACTTTGAAGGGGGTAAAACAAGGCTGAATGACCAGCCTTGTTGGGCTCAGGGTTGTAAAGTATCGGGATTTCTGTTTTGCCAGATTTCCTGAGCTTTTTGACTGGCCTGTTCGGGTGTCATGTCTGTTGCCATTGTCATCAATGCAAGTTGCAGAGTGGCAGTAATGGCCGCTTCGGCATAAAGATCATTGTGAGTGCCGTGCCATATGGACTTCATATAGGTTATATCCAAAGAATCAGGTTTGATCTGTCTTTGTTTAAGGACCGTGTCCATATCGAGTGTGCTTTCCAGGCCATCTATCACCCGAAACAGTGTCAGTTTCGATTCCGGGTTGCGCTCAAATTCGCCGCCTTCACCGCGAATGATCAAGGTACTTTTATAGCCCAGTTGACTGGCGGCCCGTTGATGAATGCCATTGTAAGCCGGATGAAAAATACCTTGTACCACTGCTGATGAGTTCAGTGGATTGAGCAATCTTGCCAGAGTATGAACCGGGGAGCGTAGCCCCAGTAACGGACGCAGTTCAATTAACTGGTGAAGACGCGGACATAAATGCGCAATTGGAAAATACACGATATTTTGCTGCGCCATAGCGGTTTCCACCTGTTGCCAGTTGTTCGCTATCGGCAAACCCAATTCCATAAAGGTGTCTTCAGCATAAACCCTGCCTGCCGTATGTCCTTGTGCACCATGCATAAAGACCTTGTAACCAGCCTGGGAAAGAGCCAGGGCACTGAGCACGAACCAGGGGTTATGCCGGCGTTTACCGGCATAACATCCCCAATCGATATCTGCACATAGATGTTGTGGGGCGTTGAGATGATGTTTGCTGGCATCGACAAATCCGGCGATTTCTTCGCCGGTTTCCTCTTTGACCCGTAGCAACATCAGGAATGCACCGAGTTGCACCTCTTCGATGGTATTTTCCAACACCATGGAAAATGCATCGCGTGCTTCATCACGAGTTAATGAGCGACTGCCGTTCTTGCCTCTTCCGAGGATGCGGATAAATTCCGCGAATGGATGTTTGTTCATAAAAATCTTTGTTAAAGACAGTTTTTAGGTTTTGGCAGGCCGCCGAGTCTGGCGACCATTTTGGCCGGACTGGCACCGAACAGTTTCATCAGATAAATGCTGGAGGCTTTGTCTTTACCGAGTCCTTGTTTAATAAAATTTGCCAACGGGCGTTGGGAGGGGGCGTAATCGAATTCCTGAAAAAAAGCCTGTGCCAGTTCGATGATTTCCCAATGTTCATCGGCAAGCTCGATCTGATTATCGGCAGCAATTTGGTAAGCCAGGTCGCGGTTCCAGTCGCGAAAATTCAGTAGAAAACCTTCAGGATCAATATTCACACATCACCACGCTATATACTTCGGATATTCTTCAGTCAGTGTTACCAGCTCGGATAGGGAGATTACGTGAGCCTGGTGAGTATTGGTAGTGGACAGGTTACGTTTCCGCAGGTGATCTTCCAATAGGTATAATTGCGCCTGAACCGCCTTAAGCGAGGGCAGGAGAACAACCGCCGGCCCCATGAGTATTAGCGCATCCGTAGCCTCAAGTTGCATCAGCAGAGCGTCTGGAAGGTTTTCTGATCGGTTGTAGGTATATAATGTTGCCATGCTTAAAACACCATTACCTGATTGGCAGTATTTAGGGCTTGCTTATACTGGTCTGCATCAATGGTTTCCCATCCCGGCATCAGTTCTTCGGTGTCGTCCAGAACAAACAACTGTTCGATACCATACATCGATAGTGACTTCAGTTTTTTGATCAGCCGATGCTGAGACTCATTGTGTCGATGTACCAGTGGGCTGTTTTGGGCTGTCATAATAATCGTCACTTCCTGATCAAATGCTGCAGCGGCAAATGCCATATCGATGCCTTCATCCATCACTTGAGAAGCAAGTGCGTCGCTTTCGAAAATAAAACAGAATTTATAGCTCATTTAAACACCAGATGTCTGTCTGCCATGGCGGTTGCTGTTACCCATTCACCCAACCCGGAAATGGTAAACCCAGGATGGCAGTTGGCATAGGGGAGTTGATTATTATGAGCTTCCTGTTCGTTGACGACACCTCGTCTCAGAGCAGCAGCCACACAGATGATCAGGTCCACGTCATGCTGACTGGCCAGTTCCACCCAGGCTTGCTGCCAGTTGGTTTCGTTTTGATGGGGGATGGTCAGAGTGTTGGCAATCGTTACGGCATCGGCATAAAAAAAGACCTGAGTCAGTGTGTGCCCGGCTGTTAGCAGGGTTTCACAAACGGCAAATGCAGTCTCGTGATTTTCCGAGAGGTAAGGGGGAGCGGTAATGGTAACGCTATAGTTCATGGTTGGTACTTGATTCAGGGACAAAAAAAAGCCCCAACAACTTGTCGGGGCTTTTTAGGATAGCTCATCTTAGTCGTCGTTCATAACGCCCAAAATAGAAAGCAAGTGTACAAAAATGTTGTAGATGTTCAGATACAGGCTGATAGTCGCACTGATGTAGTTGGTTTCGCCACCATGAATAATGCGGCTGGTATCAAACAGGATGTAGCCTGACATGATCAGAATCACTGCACCGGAAACCATCAGTTGCATCGCTGGAATGGCAAAAAAGATATTGGCCAGAGCGGCAACCAGAACTACCAGCAGACCAACAAACAGAATGCCACCCAGGAATGAGAAGTCACGCTTGCTGATCAACGCATACGCGGACAAGGCAAAGAAAATGACGGCAGTGCCTGCCAATGCCTGCAGTACCAGGCCACCCATTCCTGCGCCAATGTAATAGCTCAGCATAGGTGCCAGAGATGCGCCCATCAGGCCGGTGAATACGAATGTCCACACCAGGCCCATACTGGAATTAATGGAACGGGGTAATACAAACCAAAGAATCCCGATAGCTCCAAGCATCATGACCAGAGAAGCCCCCTGACCAAGACCCATTGCCATACCCGCAAAAGCGGTAAATGCACTAAACAGTAACGTCAGCGCTAACAGGCTGTAGGTATTACGTAAGACTTTGTTTGCAGATGTTGAAACGGATGCTGTGCTGCGGTTGCCCGAAGCAATACTGTTCAACTCTTGTAAATCGGACATGTTTGTTTAGCTCCTTTGGAAAGTTGCTTACTATTATGGAGTTATATGAATGATTTTCAATATATTCTGGATGTAGAGGCTATGTAATGTCTGTTGTCTGAGTAAGTATGGGATCTTATTTCTCATCGTTGACAAAATCTTGATCTAAACATATGTTTAAAACGTTTGTTTAAATTGAGGTGATGTAAGGGTGACACAGCAGGATACCGCTTCTCGAATACTGGATACTGCCCAGGAATTATTCGCTACCCATGGTTTTACGGAAACCTCCCTCAGATCCATCACTTCTCATGCGGGCGTTAACTTGGCAGCGGTCAACTACCACTTTGGTTCCAAAAAGGAATTAATACAGGCTGTTTTCGCGCGTTTCTTGAATCCGTTTTGCCAGTTACTGGATCGGGAGCTGGATACGCTGACGACCGAAAAGAATGGTCAGGCCCAGCTGGAACAGGTATTGGCGCTCTTGGCGAAGACGATGTTGGTCGGTGTGCATGATAGTTCTTCGGGTAATCGCCTGAGTTTATTTCTGAAGTTACTTGGGCTTGCCTATACGCAGTCTCAAGGACATTTGAAAAAGTTCCTTCGTATCAATTACCACCATACTTATAAGCGCTTTATTGCGGCTATTCAGTTGAGTCGCCCGGATATTTCGCCTAACGATCTGTTTTGGCGAATACATTTTGCGATCGGTGCGACTATTTTTACGTTATCTAATATCGAGACGTTAAGGGCCATGGCACTCAACGATACCCACATAGATAACCACATTTCCCAAATCGTGCAGATGTTGTTGCCATTTATTGTGGCCGGTGTGGATCATGAGTAGACATTAGCCGTGATTTAGATGCTTGCGTTCCACAAATGTGTTCAGGCTTTCCTGGAAATCCGGTCCGTTTCGAAGTTCGGCAAAGCATTCCACGGTTACATCGATCAAGTCATCGTCAAATGGCTCACAGGCACTGTATTGCAACATTGCCTTGGTTTGCCGCAGGGCTGTCGGGCTGAAAGTGCAAAGGTCTGTGATAATTTGTTCGGCAGCGGACTCGAGGTGATCAGGAGGCAGTACTTCATGAACCAGTCCGTAGGATAATGCCTTCGGAGCGGTGAAGGGTCGGGTAGTCAGGCAGTAGTATTTGGCACGTTTTTCTCCGAGAGCTTTGATCAAATACGGACTCGCGACAGCGGGGGCGAGACCATACTTTACATCATTTAAAAAAAACTCTGCCTCAATCGCAGCCAGGACGATATCGCAACAGGCCACCATGGCGACTCCGCCCCCGTATACCGGGCCCTGGACGGTTGTCAGGATGGGTAGGGGAAAGTTATAAATAGTGGAAAATAACCTGGCCGTCTGCTGGCAATCGCTACGATTTGAATGCCCCCCGGAATTTACAACTTTGCCCATCCATGTTAAATCAGCCCCAGCAGAATAGATTTGGCCGGTGCTTTTCAGGTAAACCAGACGAATACCCGGATGGTTTGAAAAGTCATCAAGTGCCGTTACTAAAGAATAAATGACTTCGTCATTATAAGCATTTGCCCGTTCAGGACGGTTAATGGTAAGAGTCGCGACACCGCGAGCATCAATGTTGGTTTGAACGGTTTCCATCAGCGTCTTCTTATTGTTATCGAGTGATTTGTAATACATTATCTCAATAACTACGGCGGTGCTACGTGATCAGTCATAATAATGAGTCATCAAGATAGAGAGAGAATCATGCCGCACCATAGTGCATTCGAACTAATCAGAACTCAGGAAATATCCTCTCTGGGCATTCAGGCTCAGGAATACCGCCACAGTCAGACCGGTGCGCAGCATTTTCATTTAAAAACTGATTATGATGAGAACGTTTTTTTGGTGGCCCTTCGCACCATTCCAACTGACTCCACAGGCGTAGCCCATATACTGGAGCACACCGTGTTATGCGGCAGTGAGAAATATCCGGTACGTGATCCGTTTTTTACCATGATCCGACGTTCTTTGAATACGTTCATGAACGCGTTTACCAGCAGCGACTGGACGGCATATCCATTTGCCAGTGAAAACCGCAAAGACTTTTTTAATTTGTTGGACGTCTATCTCGATGCTGTCTTTTTTTCAAATTTAAACGAACTGGATTTCAAGCAGGAAGGTCATCGCCTTGAGTTTGAGAATGCCCAGGATGCTTCTTCTGCTTTGCAGTACAAGGGCGTGGTATTCAATGAAATGAAGGGGGCTATGAGTTCTGCCACCCAAAAATTGTGGCGACTCTTTACCCGGCACATATGGGACGAATCAACCTATCATCACAACAGTGGCGGTGAACCGGTCGATATTACCGACCTGTCCTATGAGCAACTAAAAGAGTTCTATCGGGTTCATTATCACCCTTCTAATGCCATTTTTATGACCTTCGGGAACATCCCGGTTGAAGAGTTACAGCAGAAAATTCACGACCAGGCTTTATCTCGTTTTGAACCTCTGGGCAAAACCCTGCGGGTTATGCCGGAACCGGCTAGAACCTCACCACGTTCAGTAGTGGAAAAATATGCGGTTGAAGAAGGTGAACTTGATAACAAAACCCACGTAATAGTGGGGTGGATGTTGGGTGACAGTGCCAATCTGTTTGAACAGATGGAAGCGCATTTGATCAGCAATCTGCTATTGGATAACAGTGCCTCACCGCTTCGTAAGGCATTGGAGCAGAGTGATCTGGGAGTGTCACCGTCACCACTATGTGGTCTGGAAACCTCCAACCGAGAAATGGCTTTCGTTTGTGGACTTGAAGGCTCCAACCCCGATCAGGCTGAAGCTGTTGAACAGCTGATATTGGATACGTTGCAAAAAGTGGCCGATGAAGGGGTTCCACAAGAACAGCTGGAAGCGGTGTTGCATCAGTTGGAGTTCAGCCAGAGGGAGATCGGCGGTGATAGCTATCCTTATGGTCTACAGCTCATTCTTGGCTGTCTGCCTGCTGCTGTTCATGATGGTGATGCTCTGGCGGACCTCGATATTGATCCTATCCTGACCAAATTACGGGAAAATATCACTCAGCCAACCTATATTCCGGATTTGATCCGTAAGTTGTTTCTCAAAAATCAACATCGTACCCGCCTGGTCATGGAACCGGATGCGCAACTGGCCGCTACTCAGGATAAGGCTGAACGGGAAAAACTGGATGCCATCAGTGCTTCGTTAACTGATGAGCAGAAACAACAATTGGTCGAGCAGGCCAGGCTGTTGGAAGAGCGTCAGGCGCAACAGGATGATCCCGACATTTTGCCAAAAGTCACGCTAGAGGATGTTCCAGCCGAAATCCATCACCTTGACCCCAAAATCAGTACGCCCCAATGGTCTCACTATCAGGCCGGCAGTAACGGTATCAGCTATGTTCAGGTGGTGTGTAAAGTACCTGAACTGACAGAAGCCGAATTGCAGCTGGTGCCCACACTCACCACGCTATTGACTGAGTTAGGCACGTCCGGTCAAAGCTATCTCGACGTTCAGGGGTTGCAGGCCCGCTACACGGGTGGTCTGAATGCCTGGATGGGGTATCGTTCAGCACTCGACAGTTGTGCCACAGTCGATGGTCATTTTGTGTTGTCTGGTAAGGCGCTGGACCGTAATGTGTCCCATCTCGAAGACCTGATGATGGAGCATCTGCAAAATCCAAGGTTTGATGAGCTGGATCGTATTTACGAACTCATCAGCCAGATTCGTACCCGAAAAGAGCAGTCTATTACCGGTAATGGTCATGCCCTGGCCATGGGGGCTGCATCTGCGAGCTGGTCCCTGGGAGGTCGCTTGAATTTGATGTTGAATGGCCTGGAGTCTATTCAGTACATCAAACGTATGCACGACGGTTTGGCGGATCAAGCTGGTAGGGAGTCATTGTCGCAACAATTGGTACAGCTGCATCGAAAACTGATTTCTACAGAGAAACAGGTCCTGACGATTGCTGACCATGATCTTGATGTTGCTCGTTGGCAGCCCATACTGTCTGGCACTCCCGGAGTGGAGCTTAGTGCCGGAGAGTTTGAACATACCAATACCGCCTGGATGACCAACACACAGGTGAACTTCTGTGCCAAGGCATATCCGACTGTCGCAGCTGACCATCCTGATAATCCAGTATTCACTATTCTGGCCGGCATACTGCGTAATCATTACCTGCATGGTGCAATCCGCGAGAAGGGCGGTGCCTATGGCGGTGGTGCGAGCCATGACTCTTCCAACGGCGTATTCCGTTTCTACAGCTACCGTGACCCACGTCTGAAAGGTACTTTGGATGATTTCGACAAATCGTTGCAATGGTTTGTCGATACTGAAGTCACCTACGATATGTTTGAAGAGGCTTTGCTGGGCGTAATCAGCTCCATGGATAAGCCGGCATCACCGTCCGGTGAGGCGAAATCGGAATTCTATAACCGTCTTTATGGTCGTACTCCCGAACAGCGTCGCCAGTATCGTGAACAGCTATTGTCGGTCAGTCTGGAAGACCTCAAGCGGGTTACCGAACAGTATCTGCTGAATCAACCTGGCAGCACTGCCGTCATTACCCAGAACAGCCAGCAAGCGCAAATATCGGAGTTGGGGCTGACCGCTGTGAAAATTTAGTTATAATCCCGGCGGCCAACTCTGGTCGCCTTCTTTATTTTCATAGGAACATCATCTATATGGCGCAGTTGTATTTTTATTATTCAGCCATGAATGCAGGTAAATCGACTTCTCTGTTGCAAAGTGCATATAACTACCGGGAACGCGGGATGCAGGTGTTGTTATACACCGCTGCGATCGATGATCGTTTTGGTAAGGGCAGGATCTGTAGTCGTATCGGCCTGGAGTCAGAAGCGCTGACCTTTGGTGATCAGGATCTGTACCAGGAAATTCAGGCGATGATCAATCGCGGTGAGCAATATGCCTGCATTCTGATCGATGAAGCGCAGTTTTTGAGCACGGCGCAGGTTGATCAGTTGGCCAGAATAGTGGATCTGCACGACATGCCAGTGCTGTGTTACGGGATACGGACAGATTTCATGGGGAAACTGTTTCCAGGTTCTGAACGATTACTGGCTATTGCCGATAAGATTTCTGAATTGAAGACCATCTGTCATTGTGGGCGCAAGGCTTCCATGGTGGTCAGGATGGATCAAAATGGCAATGCAATCGCCGAAGGTGAGCAAATTGTCATCGGTGGCAATGAGTCATACGTATCCATGTGCCGAAAACACTATATGGAAGCTGTTGGCCGTTATTAAAAACCTATAGTCCACCCTGGTTTTCGTGTTAACCAGGGATCCTTTCGGAACCGGCAGCCAAGCCGGTTTCCAATACTATCATTCCCATGTTAATTAATATTCTCAATCATTTATGCGCAAACAATCAGTAAGCCAACTATACTGATCAGCTGTTGGCCTCCAGTCTAAAAAGTCTGGTCTGTGTCCGAAGCGTGTACAGATTGGCATTGGTAATAATACCGTCATTGTCAACTCTTAAAACATACTACGGAGTTTTAAACTACCTTAAAAAGGGATGCCACATTTGCCATGAGCGAGTCTGAAAGAGATTTAATCCTCCTAGCTGCACAGCCTATTTATCGTTATGACATGTCTTTGTTTGGTTCGGAGTTACTTTATCGTGACCCTGATTCAAAGTCAGCACTCGAAGTAGGTGAGGTATTTGCGACCAGGGAAGTAGTCTTGAATCTTTGTTCCAGTGTCTCTACACAAATGGAAACATTGAATCGACCGGTTTTTATCAATATTTCCAAAGACTTTCTGCTATCAGAAGCTTTTCTGCCACTAAATCCTGATCTGGTGTTTATTGAACTGGTGGAGCGCATTAAAGTCGATGAGGCGGTAGTAAAGTCAGTAATGGCATGGAAACGCAAAGGTTTTCATTTTGCATTGGATGACTTTGAATTTGATGAAAGCTGGCAGCCGCTGCTTGAACTGGCCGAGGTTATTAAAATTGACGTCATGGAACAGGATGTTGAAAAGATTCGGGCTTTTAAGGAAAAGTATCGTTATCTGGATGCCAAATGGCTGGCTGAGAAAGTGGAAAATGATGAAGAGTTTCAAACCTATAAGGCGATGGGGTTTGAATATTTTCAAGGTTACTTTCTGGCCAGACCCAAATTGATTCATGGGAAAAAAATTCGCCCGGAACAGGGTACTCTGGTTCAGATATTGAAAGTACTGAATGATGAATCTGCAGATATTGATTCTATTACGAGCGTGGTCAGTCGAAGCCCCAAGCTAAGCATGCAGTTGCTGAGAATAATCAACAGCTCTTTATATACCCTCAATAAAGATGTCAGTAGTCTACAGGAAGCAATTGTTTTTCTGGGGCTGGAGACCTTAAAGTACTGGGCTATCCTGTTTTCATTTATGTCCGCCAGTGACAGTCCAGTAGAAGTCTTCAGGCTGGCAATGATCAGAGCCAAAGCCTGTGAGTTTTATTGCACTTCACTGAATCTACCTAAAGCAACCACTGGAAAAGCATTTTTGATCGGGCTGCTGAGTGCAACAGATATTCTGCTGGGTATAAAAACCAGGGAATTCATTAACCTGGTAGATTTAACGGAAGAGGTGAGCGCTGCTTTGACCAGAATGGAAGGTGATTTGGGCAAAGTTCTGAAACATGTATTGATTACCGAACAGCAGATTTTAAAAGGTGAAGATTTTCAGTCAAGCATGCGTCTGACCGTCGCATTCAATCGAGCGTTTTTATGGACCGAAGAGGTCATTCAGGAAATGGAACGACTATAAATATCCCTGCAAACATATTCGTACGAGATAGTTGTCCGCTCCATAGAATTTCAGGAGCGGACAAAAAAGAGATCAGGCAATTGGATGGCTGGTCAGAGAATTTTGAATGCGAGTCACGATACCGGTTAATACCTTTCCAGGACCCAGTTCGCTCCAGCTTTCCGCTTTTGGCAGTACATATTCCATCGACTGCAGCCACAATACCGGACTGTAAACCTGTTTGACCAGCATATCAGCAACATCATCACTCGGTTTATATGGTTGACCGGTAAGATTGGCAATAACTTTTATTCGCGGTGATGACAACCGGTAGCGGGACAAAAATGCTGCCAACTGTTCCGCAGTGCTTTTCATATAGTGAGTATGAAAACAGGCACTGACTTTTAGTGGAATAACATGTTTGGCGCCAGCTGCACACAGGCTGTCCTGAAGTTTTTGGGAATCCTGACAATAACCAGCAATCACCGTCTGGGAATGATCGTTGTAGTTGGCAATGGTCAGTTGATCAAATGCTAGTCGATTCAATTGATCAATAATATCTTCTGGTAGCAGACCGACAATGGCAAACATGCTGCCGCCGGAAACTTCCGACATTAAACGTCCGCGTTCAGCCACAATCTCCAGACCACTCATAAAATCGAAACATCCTGCTGCGAATAATGCCACGTATTCACCGAGACTGTGACCGGCGAGATATTCAGGCACAACACCGGTTTCCTCGACATGACGAAGATAACTGAGTGCGCTCACGCAGGCCTTCTGGCAGCAGCTTTGTCAGGCCGGACCCATGGGGGGACCGATGCCGGCTGCCCGACGGAATTCTGAAGGTGGAATTTCTGCTGATCACAACAATGGTGACCACTACGCCACCTGGCTGACCCAGGTGGATGCGTTCGACAGCCTGTTTTTTGGTATTTCACCACGCGAGGCTCCGCAGCTTGATCCGCAACAGCGTCTGATGCTGGAGGTCTGCTGGCACGCGCTTGAAGATGGCGGTTATCACCCGGACACCCTGGCGGCTGGCAAAAATCACTTCGGTGGCCAGTCGGCGGTCGGCGTTTATATTGCCTCCATGTACCAGCACTATGGTCAACTGGCGGCCGGTTATTGGGCACAGGGAAAACCAGTGGCGGCGGAGTCCGGATTATGGGCTCTGGCTAACCGGGTGTCTCACAGTCTTGGTCTGACCGGGCCATCCATGGGCGTTGACAGTGCCTGTTCCGGGGCGTTGTCTGCCGTCAAACTGGCGTATGACGCCATCTGTTCCGGTGAGTGTGCGGCGGCCATTGCCGGAGGCGTTAATCTGATTCTGCATCCGGGTCATCATCAGGGGCTGCAACAGGCGCGCATGCTGGCAGACGGCATGGAATGTCATCCGTTTGATTCAAACGCTGACAGCGGCATGCTGACGGGAGAGGGGGCTGGTGCGGTATTACTGAAGCCCTATCAGCAAGCGGTTGCCGATGGTGATCATATTTATGGTGTCATTGTCGCTGCTGCCAGTAATTTTAAAGGCCAGACCCATGACGGTTTTGCCGCGCCCGACAGCACTGCCGAGTCTGCTCTTATGGGGCAGGCACTGGCGCGTGCAGGTATCGATATTGACCGGCTTGATTATCTCGAAGTATCTGCAACAGGAGTAGTGCGCGGCGATGCAGCGGAAAGCGAGGCCATTGCCCGTTTTGTCGATGTCAGCGGCAAGCGTACTCCGACCATGCTCGGTACGGTCAAGCGCCAGTATGGTCATCTGGAGGCAGCATCAGGCATGGCGCAGCTGAGCCGGGTATTGCTGCAGTTTGAACATCGCCAGTGGCTACCCAGCCCTGGTGCTCAGGTGCCGCCCGAGTTGGCGCAGCGACAGTGTCATTTCAATGATCGCTTGCGCGACTGGGAATATTCCGACCGTTCCCGTTATGCCGCAATCAATGCCTTCGCTGCGGGTGGCAGTAATGTCCATCTGATCCTGCGCAGTGAAACCGCGACCATGGCTAGCACGGGTCACCATGGCGATATCAACCGGGTGATTCCGTTGTCAGCGCGCAAACCGGAACAATTACAGGTGATGGTACAGCGCTTGTGCGAACGATTGCAGCGTCAGGATATCCAGGATATCGCCAAAGTCGCCTTTACCCTGCAACGGGGACGGCGTCCGTTTAAATATCGGGTATTGTTTGTAGCCGGCTCTGTCGGCGAGCTATTACGACAGGCCGAAACATGGTTATCGCAAAAACAATCTGCACCGGCTGATGTTTCGGCATTGAACGGATCACTGCAAGCGGATGCTCAACAATGGCTGGCAGGGGCTGACGTGGATTGGCTACGGCATTATTCCGGTTCTGTACCCGGGGTACTACCGTTACCAGGCTATCCATTTGCCCGGCAGTCCTATTGGTTAACACCGGAAACGTCTGTGCCGAGTGAATCGGTGCAGAGTCACGGTCGGCCATCACACTCAGAACCTGTTCTTTCAACCTCTCAACAAGCGAGTCCCATGGTGAACGCAGCAGATCAATCCCGTATTACCCGGACAATCATGACCCTGATTGCCGAACAACAGAGTATTCCGCTGGCTGAGATTGAGCCGGATGGGCGATTTGAGGAATTTGGTTTTGATTCCATTTCCTATGTCGAACTGGCGGAGAAACTACAACAGGCGTTGCAGGTGAACGTGGATGCCACGGTGTTTTATCAATGCACTAATATTCCGCAACTGAGCCGTTGGCTGGCAGATCAGCAACCTGGCCAGGAGACTGTTACGCAGCCACAGCCGACTACTGCAGAGACGACTAAGTCACCTGCCGCAGAGGTATCCTCTGTGTCTGTACCGGCACAACACCAGGCCGATGAACGGGATATTGCCATCATCGGTATGTCGGGCAGATTTCCCGGCAGTGAGGACCTTGAAGCCTTCTGGCAGCACCTGCTCAGTGGTGATACGTTGGTGACCACCATCCCTGACAGTCGTTTTGATGCCAGTGGCATCCGGGTGGACGAAACCGGCACCACTTATAACAGCGGTGGCTTTTTGGATCATATCGATCAGTTCGATAATGATTTCTTCCAGATTTCCCCGCGTGAAGCGCGGTTGATGGACCCACAGCACCGGTTGATGCTGCAAACCGTTTATCAGGTAATCGCCGACGCCGGTTATCATCATAAGCAACTGGCGGGCAGTGATACCGGGATCTTTGTCGGTGTTGGTGCCAACAGCTATGGTCAACTGCTGCTGGACTGTGGCGAAGAGGTGGATGGCCTGCTGGCGACCGGCAATGTGCACAGTGTGTTGGTCAACCGTATTTCGTTTCTGCTGGATATCAATGGCCCGAGTGAGCCGGTCAACACGGCCTGTTCGAGTTCGCTGGTGGCCGTACATCGGGCGGTTCAGGCGATTCGCAGCGGTGAGTGTCAATCGGCCCTGGTGGGTGGAGTTAATCTGATTCTGGATTCCACCGGTCATGAGGCATTTGCCAAGAGCGGCATGCTGTCGGCCAGTGGCGAATGCCATACTTTCGATGCCCGCGCCGACGGTTATACCCGGGGTGAGGGGTGTGCAGCGTTGTGGCTGAAGCCCTTATCGCAGGCGCTGGCAGACGGAGACCACGTTTATGCCTGCATCAAAGGCAGCGCTGTTGGCCATGGTGGTCGGGCCACCTCACTGACGGCCCCCAATCAACATGCCCAGGCCCGAGTTATCCATCAGGCGTTGCAGGATGCCCGCACCACCGCCGATCAAATCAGCTACATCGAAACCCATGGCACCGGCACCGCGCTGGGGGATCCGGTCGAGATTAATGCGTTGAAACATGTATTTGGTGACAGCGATCAGCCTTGTGCCATTGGCGCGGTCAAAACCAATATCGGTCACCTTGAAACGGCCGCCGGCATCGCCGGGCTGATTAAAACCGTGCTGTGTCTGCAACATCAGCTGATTCCAGCTATTAGTGGCCTGGAGGAGATCAATCCGCTAGTGGACGTAAGCCGTTCGTCGTTGTATCTCAACCAGTCTCTGACGCACTGGCGTACCGCGCCAGGGCTGGCACGTACAGCGGGTATCAGTTCATTCGGGTTTGGTGGTGTTAATGCCCATGTCATCGTGACGGAAGCGCCAGTGCAGGACATCCCCGAACACAGTGTCTTTGAAGGTCCGTGCATTGCCACGTTCAGCGCGTTGTCGGACACCCGGTTACGGAATTTTGTGCAACGCTTCAGGACATGGTTGAGTCATCAACAACAGATTCGGCTGGCGGATGTCTGCTTCACTCTGCAAAGTGCCCGTAGCCAGGATCCTTGCCGGCTCGCCTGTGTCGTCAGCGATGTGCATGAACTAATGGCAGCGATGGACAGCTATCTGCAGGGCCGGCACGATGCTGCCGGGGTGTATGTCAGTGGTACTGATCAGGCCACCTTGAATCGGTTGCTGGATCCGGCTGATTTGAATTCTGTTGTCGATAATGTGGTACGGCAGCAGAACTGGGATAAGCTGGCGCGTTTGTGGGTCAGTCAGGTCCCGGTTACGTTGCCGTGTCAGAACGATGGCCGACGTATCTCCATCCCGGCGGTGCCGTTTGACGAGAAATCCTATTGGCCGGGCACGGCCGGCAAGCAGAACATTACCGGTCACCAGAACAATATCGGTAAACCGGACAGTACCGCTGCTCCGGTAACGGTTGAGCCAGCCCGGCAAAGTGCGCCCGAAGTCGCTGCGCCGGTACCTGTGCCCGCTGTGGAATCCAGGCAGCCGGCTCCTGCAGTTGCAAGTGTTACCGTTGCGCCGACTGAGCCAACGGCGACGGTGGTCATGACGACAGAACCGGAACCGGCATCACCGCTGAGTTTCCGGCAGCAGATTGAACAACAGCTGAGTACCATTATCCGCGATGCGCTGGATATCAGCAGTGATGCCATGAGTGGGGATAAGCCATTTCCAGAATATGGCATCGATTCCATCATTGGCCTGCGCATAATGCAGAAGGTACAGCAGCATTATGGTGACAATATTGCCATGTCGGCGATTATCGAAGAGCCGACGATAGAGCGTTTGAGCACTTACATCGAACAACATACTGCGGTCGAGGCTGACCGCTCAGCAGCGCCCACAGTGGCCGGTAAACGTCAAAGCGTCAACGTCAGGTTGACGCGTTTCGGCACATCCGCCAGTAACACCGCATGGTTATTTTTACCCGATATCAGTGGCGAACTGACCTGGGCTCTGAACTGGATGAACCATTCCCAGGATGTACAGATGTTCGGGTTGGAGTGGCATCTCAATGATCGTCCTGGTTCTGTGACGGAGCTGTTCGCAGAGATCGTGAATAGTGTCGCAGTGGTAGAGGTTGAGGAGCTGGTGATTCTCACCAAAGGCCATATGGCCGGTTTTTCTGTCGGTCTGGCGCAGACCATTCAGCAAAAGCTGAACAGTGCCATTCACCTGAAATTCATTGATCCCAAAAACATTTCTGGATTGCAGCAGACTGCATATCTGGCGGAACTGGCCACTACCTGCTCCGTGGTTTGGAATGGCAGTCTGAATGAACAGCTGGCTACCCTGAAGGAGGCGCAGTTGATTCACGAAATTCAGCGGATGGCTGAAGACGTGATGCCGCGAACCGCTTTCGATGGCTGGTTTGATAGTCTGATGACCACTGTTGAGTTGTTGCTGCCGTTGTTACAACAGTATCAGCCACCCGTCTGGGTTAATGCCCATGACAGCGAGATCGTGCTGTCTTACGAGGCTGAGGAAATTAATCTCGCCAAGGTGCTGGTGCCACCGGCCATCGTGCTGCGGCTAAATACCACAGAATGTTTGAGCATGCTGGCGGTGGAGCAGTATCAGCAGATCTACACGGTTCAGCCGCCATCCCAGCAACACGATTTTCCGCTGGTATACGTAAACCGCGAAGGCGCACAAACGCCGACATTCTGGGTGCATACTTTATTTGGTGATGTGTCTTTCACTCTGAATCTGGCTCACCATTTGGGCAAGGCCTGTCCGGTGTTTGGAATCGAACAGTTTACCGTGGAAGGTGAGTTGCACCTGCTGCCGACCATTGAACAGATGGCGTCTCACTACATTGAAAGCATACAGACCGAACGTCCTGAAGGACCATATATCATTGGCGGTTATTCCTTTGGCGGAGTGGTGGCCTATGAAATGTGCCGACAGCTCACGGCACAGGGAAAAAACGTGGAAAAACTTATCCTGATTGATTCGTTTATGCCGAATACCGATACCTTTAATGCCATCGATATTTCCAACGTGGAAGTGGACAATTTTGATGTCATGGCTCTGTTGCTGGTTGCCAATAATTTTGGTCGTCGCTTCAAGATCGATGCCGAACTGAAATTGGAGCATGTGGATGGCATGCCCCTGAATAAACAGATCGATGTGGTGAGTCGCTTCCTGCAGACCGGCAAAACCAATCTGAATTATCACGAAATTTACCAACTGGTGGAAAACAACTACAACACCATTTTGACCAACAATGATGCGTTATTGTCCTATCAACCGAAGCCGTTGGCGGATTCCGTCGAGGTACTGATGTTCCATGCCACACAAGGGTTTATTGCCAAAGACAATATCTATGGCATGCCAGAGGTACGCATCAATGTCGAGGACCGCGCCAATGGGTTTACGCCGTACGTGAACGGCAGCATGAATATCATTGATGTGGAGGCAGATCATTATTCCATCTGCCATGACCGCAAACTGATCGAAATTTCCAAAAACATACTGGATGACATTGCAGAAGTTCGTTCTGCGCGGTCTTCCGGTCAAAACCGATAAACGAGGAGTCGACGATGGAATTCAGTGGATTTGTGTTCTCGGCCGAAGACAGCTTTTCTGTGCAGCAGCGGTATCGTTTTATTACCGATGCCGCACGTTACTTAGATGAACATGGTTACCAGGCGTTGTGGACACCAGAACGTCACTTTCAGGAATTTGGCGGCTCCTTTCCCAATCCTTCGGTGCTGTCTGCCGCGCTGGCGCAGGCAACCACCCGGCTGCATCTGCGTTCCGGCTGCGTGGTGTTACCGCATCATCATCCGGTACGAGTGGCAGAGGAGTGGGCCATGGTGGATCAGCTGTCCAATGGCCGTACCGGTGTCGGGATTGCCTCTGGCTGGCATAAACGTGATTTTGTGTTCTTTCCGGAAAACTACCAGGACCGCAAAGCCATCACTTTGCAGGGAATTGCCGATCTGCGACGCTTATGGGCCGGGGAGGCCATGGAGTTTAAAGGTGTAGATGGAGAAATGACTCAAGTGACGGTGCATCCACGGCCGATACAGACCGAGATACCGATATGGCTGGTATCCAGCTCCAGCCCCGAAGTCTGGAAAGATGCCGGACGCCTGGGATTGAATATCCTGTCCTTATTGAACAACTGGGAAGCGCTGGAGAGCAATATCGTCGCTTACCGGCAGGCGAGGGCAGAGGCCGGCCTTGATCCGGCCACCGGCATCGTGACCACAGCGGTGCATACGTTTGTGGGTGACAGTAATGCCGAGGTTAAAGCATTGGTGGAAAAACCGATGAAGCAGTATCTGTCTGAATTCGTCAAAGCCACCAACGATGACAAAAGTATCAGTGGTAATCAGGCGCGGGTGGTCAGCAGTGAGGAAAAAGAAATCCTGTTGCAGGCTGTATTTGACGATATGTTTGAAAAGCGGGCCATGTTTGGCACCGTGGACAAATGTGTTGAGTTTGCCCGTCGGCTGCAAAACGTCGGCACCGATGAGGTGGCCTGCTTTATCGATTTTGGTCTGGATTTCGATCAGGTACTCGCAGCCCTGCCAAAACTGGACGAAGTCAAAGCTGTATTTAACAGCGATCAGCCGGCCGCGCCAGCACAACCCGTGCGGCAACCGAAACATCCGCTTTCCTGGTATTACCAGCGGGAATCTCTGGGCGTATGAGTAGCGGAAAAACGATGCGTAACCGCTTTTTCCGGTTGCAGTCGAACGATCATGCAGCCGCGCGGTTATTGATGTTTCCATTTGCCGGTGGCAGTGCAGCAGCCTATCAGCCCCTGCTAAAACGTATGCCGGATGACTTGGATGTGCTGGTGTATCAGATGCCGGGTCATGGCACCCGGTTTTCTGAGCCTTTGTGTCAGTCGGTGGCCGAGTTGATCGAAGACATCTGTGAGTACCTGCCGTTGCTGACCGAGAAACCCCTGTATCTGTTCGGTCATAGTCTGGGAGGCAGAGTGGCTCATGCTCTGTGCCGGCGGTTGCAGGTGCTTAAACAGATGTTGCCACGTATGGTCATTATGTCGGCCAGCCGTCCGCCGGATATTGCCAATCACAACCCTATGTCACATCTGCCAGACCGGGAGTTTTTGCAACGTCTGAAAATTTACGATGGTATTCCCGCAGAGATTCTAGAGAATGAGGCAATGATGGAGCTGTTTCTACCAGCCATCAAAACCGACATGCGTATTTTTGAGTCGTATCAGTGTGAGCCGGAGCGGCCATTAATGATGCCTGTTGTGATATGGGGCGGAGCGGATGACAGTTATTCACCGTTACAGGACGTGGTCGGCTGGAATCGTTTCTTTGCAATTCAGAAAGAGTTCAGGTCCTGGCCAGGAGGGCACTTTTATATTAACCAATCTGTTGATGCTGTCGCGAAAGGTATTGTCACTCATGTTCGTGATTCAATGGAACGATACTCGATGGTCAGAGGTCAGGCGTTATAACATCTGGTTATGGCGCAAAGGGGCTGGATACAGACCATCATTTATTCAAATTACCTAACGGACAGCTAACTTAATGATATCAGTAAAAGATTTACGTTTTTCCTATCAGACAGGACAGGCAGAGGTTTTGAAATCCTTGAGTTTTGATATTTCCAAAGGCGAAATTTTTGGTTTTCTTGGGCCTTCCGGTTCTGGCAAAAGCACCACCCAGAAGATCCTTTGCGGACTGCTTAAAGGGTATCAGGGCGAGGTAAAAATTCATGACAAAGAAGTCTATGACTGGGGGCGTAACCTCTACGAAAAAATCGGTGTGGGCTTTGAATTGCCCAATCACTATGAGTCGCTGACCGCGCTGGAAAACCTGCGCTTGTTTGCAGCCATGTATGCAACCTCTAATTCACCGGAATATCTGCTTGAACGGGTCGGGCTGCTGGAAGATAAGGACAAACGGGTTTCGAGTTATTCCAAAGGCATGAAAATGCGCCTTAATTTTGCCCGTTCGTTGTTGGGCAAACCAGATCTGCTGTTCCTCGATGAACCCACCTCCGGACTTGATCCAACCAACAGCATGAAGCTCAAGGAATACATTAAAGAACTGCGGGAACAAGGCGTTACCATTTTTATCACTACCCACAACATGCACGATGCCGAGGAATTGTGTGACACCGTGGGTTTCATCGCCGGCGGCGAGATCCGCAATATCGATTCCCCGTATCAGATGAAACAGCAGTACGGTAAAGGTCAGGTGGAAGTGACGTATAAAGAGCGGGACAGTGTGCGTAAACAAGTGTTCGATCTGACCGATATCGGTCACAACGCAGATTTCGCTGAATTGCTGAAACAGCATGATATTCAGACCATCCACAGTCTGGAGGCTAGCCTTGAACAGGTATTCATCGAACTGACAGGAGTACGTCTGACATGAATCAGTGGCTTGCTCTGTCAAAAGCTGAAATTCTGTTCCAGGCACGCTCGGGTTTTCTGGTGGTGGCGGCCATTGTGACCGTACTCTGGTTCAGCGTTTTGGCGTTTATCCCGCAAAGTTATTCCATAAAAGTTCTGGGGTTGGTGTTGTCCATGGATGTGGCCTCCGTGGCGTTATTATTCTGTATGGGGCTGCACCTGCTTGAAAACCGTCAGAAAGTGCTGTGGGCATTCGGCGTGACGCCGCTTCAGTTTGTGGTCAAGATATGGACCCGGGTGATTCTGATTTGTCTGGTGACCACCATTATCAGCTGCCTGATTGTGATGCTGTATGTGCCGTGGACAGAACTACTGAAGCTGTTGTTCATCTGCGCTTTGAACTCTGCCATTTATGCCATCATCGGCTACCTGCTGGTCATCTATGCGCCCAATGTTAGTCGGCTCATCGTTCGTATCGGTTTGGTGAGTCCATTATGGTTAATGCCATATATTTCTTATTTCGAGTTTTATTACCATCCGCTGTTTTATCTGATGCCAACGTTCGGGCTGACCATGATGTTCTCCGACAATGCGCAGTATGGCGGCATATCCATCGTGAATATGGTCACATCAGGATTCTGGCTGGCAGTATTTTATGTGTGGTTGCGCTATGCCTATCCAAAAGTAATGACGGGGAACTAATCATGGTGATCACACAGATTTTTAAAACCGATGCAAAGCGCATCGTCAGCGACTCCTTTATGGTGTTCATGTACATCGCGCCCTGGGTGACGGCATTAATCGTCAAAGCTGCCTGGGTCTATAGCGGACAGCATTATCCAGATATCTCACTACAACAATACGCCTGGATCACAACCCTGGCCATCGCCTTGCTGACCCCCATGAACATGGGCATCGTATTGGGGTTTCAGTTGTTGGAGGAAAAAGAGCAGGGCGTCTTTCGGGCCATTGCCGTAACGCCGTTGAATAATGATCGTTATCTCTATTACCGTTTTGCCATCACCGCCATCATCGCCATCGTGATGACATATTTTGTCCATGAGCTGCTGGGGCTGGTATCTATGAATGCCTTCAATCTGTTTCTGCTGGTGTGTGTGGCGGCCTGGCAGATTCCGTTACAGGCACTCATGATTGCCGGTATCGCCCGCAATACCCTGGAAGGATTTGCGATGATGAAAAGCACGGGTTTCATGCTGCTGGTGCCGATGCTGGTACTGTATTTTTTTGCTGCGAGCAAACTCAGTTGGATTGCCGGTGTTTTTCCGTTTTTCTGGGTTATCAAAGCCTATCAATACGGGCTGGCTGAACAAACAACTTCATTCATGATCTGTCTGGCGACCGGTCTGGTGTATTCCTGGGTGATCTGTTGGGCGTTGTTAAAACGCTACAGATCCAATGCGTTGAAATAACTGTTAAAGGAAGGGGTTTTATGAATTCGCGCGAGCGGTTTATTCATTTGGGTAGTAAGGAATTTCTTCGTGATTATCGGGTCCGGCATCCGTATGTGGCCGGCGCCATGTATAAAGGCATTGCTTCGGCCGATCTGGTCATAGCCATGGCCCGTCAGGGCTTGCTGAGTTTTCTGGGAACCGGCGGGATGAAGTTTGACGAAGTGGAGCGCAGCATCGTTAAAATCAAACAGGCTGCCGGCGCGGATAAGCCGTTTGGGATGAATATGCTCAGCAATTTTGAAGAACCGGAAAAAGAAACCGCGCTAATACAGTTGTACCTCAAACATGGTATTACCGTGATTGAAGCGGCGTCATACATCAGTATTTCTGAAGCGCTGGTGTATTACCGAGTGGCCGGTTTGACTGATGGCCCGAATGGAAAACCGCACTGCCGTAACAGAATCATTGCCAAAGTCTCACGGCCCGAAGTGGCTTCCCGTTTTGTATCGCCACCGCCGAAAGAGAAAGTCGAATCCCTGTTGCAACAGGGACTGATCACTCCCGCTCAGGCGCAATTGGCTGCACACGTTCCCATGGCGGATGACATCTGTGTGGAATCCGATTCCGGTGGCCATACCGATCAGGGGGTGATGACGGTACTGTTCCCCGCAATTCGTTTGTTGGCGAACGAATATAACCGTCGTTTTGAATATCCGTGCCCGGTCAGGGTAGGGGCCGCCGGTGGTCTCGGAACCCCTCATGCGCTGGCCGCCGCGTTTATGCTGGGGGCTGACTTCGTCGTAACCGGCAGCATCAACCAATGTACCGTGGAAGCCGGTGTCAGTGAGGATGTTAAGAACATGCTCGAAAAAGCCCAGCCCCAGGATATGGCCATCGTTCCTGCCGGTGACATGTTCGAACTGGGTGCCAAAGTTCAGGTTCTGAAAAAAGGCACACTGTTCCATGTTCGGGCCAATAAACTGTACGAGCTGTATCGAAATTATGATGCCATCGACAGTATTCCAGCAGAGGTTATCAGCAAACTGGAAGAGCAGATCTTTGCCCGCAAAATCAGCGAGATCTGGGCAGAAACAGAAGCCTTCTACCGCCGTCACCGGCCACAGGAAATCACCAAAGCCGCCAGCTCTCCAAAACACAAAATGGCACTGATTTTTAAATGGTACTTCGTGCACGGCACCCGCATGGCATTGCGGGGAGAACAATCCCAGCGGGTCAATTATCAGGTTCAAAGTGGTCCTGCCCTGGGCGCGTTTAACCAATGGGTAAAGGGAACTGCACTGGAATCGTGGCGCAACCGGCATGTTGCAGATATCGCACATAAACTCATGCAAGGCGCTCAGGATCATGTTAACCAGTTTCTACTGACAGAGGTGTAAGTTTAATGCGACGTGAAGTCAGAACAGAGATCGAAATCGATACCTCAATTCAGGACGTTTGGAAAGTGCTGACCGATTTCGACACCTATCATCAGTGGAATCCATTCCTGACGCGCATCCAGGGAAACCTCCAAGTGGGCAACGAACTGCACATCAGCGTGACATTCCCGAACCAGGATTCAATGAACTTCAAAGCCAGTGTTGTTGCCGTAGAAGAAGGCAACAACATCCGCTGGTTTGGCAAATTCCTGTTGAAAAGCATCTTCTCCGGCACCCATTCGCTGGAACTGGAAAGCATCTCAGAACACCGCTGCCGATTGATCAACCGCGAAGAATATGGCGGATTCCTGATCAGATTCATGTGGGCAAAACTGGCACAGAATGCCGCCGACGGATTTATGCAAATGAACCAGGGTCTGAAACGGTTTTGTGAGCACAAAGGGGCCTGATTTATTGGCATGGGTAAATGATTTATAGCGGCAGATAACCAACTGGACCGCTTTTCTGAATCAGACAAGTGATATGACAAATACTATTTTATATTCAGGGGAAGAAACCTGAGTATAGGACAGGGATGTTCAGTTAAAGTAATTACAGACAACTCAAAATTCCATTCGAAATCAGCTGCACAGAAAAACCCATCAAGTTTTGACTCGCATAATGCATGAAACTGAAAAAATCCCAGGGGAATTCTGAAAAAAAGGCGGCCATTTCGAATACTACTTTTCAGGCAGCGGACAAACATTTACCTCGCTAATCGCCCCGATTTTTAACACACTCCACAGCGGCCCGAACGTCCCTTGTACGGCGACTCATATTAGTAATCAGACTCAACAGCATGTAGCCGATCTGAACCCGGTATTTATTGCCGGATGATAACAAAATTGAGCTGATCACTTCGTAATGTTTAAGGGTGGACAGCATTTTATCAAGCTGATATTCAATCGTGTTAATACGGGCTTGAACTGCTTTTTCTGAGCATGTACCGATGGATGGTTTTGATGACCCCATTCAGGTGAATTGCGGTTACTTGAGGTTTCCCAAGTCGGAATAAATACCGTCCATCCTGATGCTCAGATAATCCAAAAATCCATACGCCGCTCGGGCAATATTGGCGGTGGTTTCATCGTCGGATTCAGCCAGTTCCAGCGCAATCGCCTGACCACCGTTAATCGTGGCGATCATGACGCTCAGATCCTGACGGATCAGCTCTAATTGGGGAGAATTCACTATGGTAGGAAAATTAGGGGATAGTTCTGTCATCATGGCATATGACTCCTCTATGATTGTATGGTGTTTGCCCCCTCACAGGGATTCATATTGCTTTTGGGGGCAGATCGACGAGGTCCAGGAACAGCCGCCTACACAAACGCGGCCCGGCCGAAGCCAGCCCGCCGACCTGCCATAACAAATGAATCACTTGCTCCAACGCCCTGATGATTCACAAGCCAGGCAACGATTAATTTCTTCAACAGTTTTATGTTGATGAAAATAACCATCCACTATCCAGTTATCACCTTTGACGATAACTCTTTCTTGTTCTCTATTTTGAAATGAAATTAACAAGTAAGGATCGAGCATATAACTACCATTGAAGCAAATCATTCGATCCCTTAATAACGAAACCTCATCAACCAAATCAACAGACAATCCACTATTTTCCATATCATCAATCGTTTTAATAATGGCCAAAGCATCTGTTTTCATTAATGAGTCAGAAACAGTAACCAGCCTCTTAAAAAAAGAAGCCAAATCCAAGAGAACCGATTTTGCATTATATGTATATGCGTCACTTCCTATCTTCTGACTTTCAATCACAAAGAAACACTTTCCATCCTCTAAAGTTCCATCAAGTTCTACTGATATATTGGCCATACTTGTTCCCCCCCCCAAAAAAATAGAATTGCTACCAGCTACCAGCTACCAGCTACCAGCTAAAAAACCAGATATTTTCTTTCTGACCCAGCAATTTTTTAGATGTCCTTTTTGTGCTCCGCCGTATAATTATGATAGAACTCTGACAAATACAATTCTTTAGGTATCCATATGAATCGATTACTCACCATAGCAACAGTCTTATGTATTTCAGCTTGTACTTCTCTACCCGACACTGAGATCCGAGCGCCAGGTCCAGCGTTTGAGAAGCACTACATCAGCACGGACAGCAAAATATGGGTGTCCAGTGAGTATAAACGCCTTAAAGTTGCATCTGAGCAGGTGCATGTATTTGTAGAAGAGTTTCGGCCATGGGTTCCCGACTATTATGTCATCGTCAACGAAGCCCCCGATAAAAACAAACTCAGCCTGCTCAATTCCCGCAACGATGGCTGGTCATTTCATGACGCCACCAGGGAAGTTTTGGGAGGGATTACATTCTCTGTCCGTTCCGGCTCATATGACTTACTGCAATCAGACGATGGTGGCTACCTGAATTTGATCGATGGGACCAGATACAATGCCCCCCGATGCGGATACGTAAAACATTATGAAGCGATCCATACAATACCGTTGACGGTAGATTTTATCGACATGGTCAGCTGCGGCAATCTACAGTCGGAAATCAGTATGTACCGTGACCAGAATAAAATGGATAAACAACTGCGCGAAATAATGAAGAACTACATCAACGGATTTCCCAAACGAATTGAAACAGTTAACCGCAAAGTAGCGACGGCATTCGGGATTGACGGTTAATCAGCGGGCCATAAAAGAATATCCATAAAGTTCATAAACAGCATGTATAAAATAACTCCTGTTTTATGTAATGAAGGCCACAAATCATCGAGCTTTTGAGGCTCAGTATCCGGATATTCGGCGAGTGAAATTGACAGAAATGGGGGAGGTGCCTATGTTGATATAAGCTGAGGATACTGAGTGAGTTTGGCGGTTCAGGAAAAAGCGTCTTCTGGGTATTTTATCTGATGACGTGGGATAACTGTTAGGCTTGAGTTTCGACCAAAATTAAAAAGGCACAATTGCAATGAGCTCAGATAGAAAAACCGTAGTTGTTACTCCCCGCACAGGAGTGGACCTGGATATATTGTCCAGCTCAAAAGGGCCGTTACATATACCATGCGGTAATATTGGGCCTTTAATCGCTCGCTCGGTCAAAGATGGTGGAGGAAAAGCTTACATCTCTTTATCTGACTTAAAGATAGCTACTGATACTCAATCGGGAGTAGAAGCAATTTTTGATCACTTCGAACTTACAGATAAAAATACCTTAAAACCGTTAATCCATCATCTAATTGGGCAATATTACAAATAAATGCAAGTAAAGCCTAACAATTTGCAGCACTTGGTGCAGTGGCCTTTGCAGCCTGTAGTGCATTCGTTCCACTCATTTTTGCATGGCAATCCAATCTAAACACTGCGTAAGTATGCGAGGCATCAATCTATGGAGGACAATTATTAGTGCTGAATTTTCTTCTAGGGGTAATTTCAAGTCTAGTTGCAACACTTATCTATATTGTAACTGTTAAGTGGATCGTACCAAGCTTCATAAATAAGTTTTTATACGATGGTATTACTATTTCTGGGTCTTGGGATGTGTATGAATTACAAGACTATAAAAAAGTAAAGTCTGGAAGATTAGAGTTAGAGCAAAAAGGCCGAATTGTTACCGGTACAAGTATAAGAAAAGTGACTAGAGATGGTAAGGAGTCAAATCGTAAGTTTATTTATCATGGTTCTATATCAGGCCATCAGCTCACCCTAATGTTTGAGGATGCTAATGGGAAAGGATTTGACACCGGTTCTTATATCTTTATTGTTGAAAACAATTTAAAGAAAATGGTTGGCAGGAATACATTTCATGGAAAGCGTGAGAACGAAATTGTTTCCGAGAAAAGGTTTCTGGTAAAAGCATTATGAAAAATGCCTAACAATAACATTATGTTCGCGGCTATGCCGCAGAATGCATTATATGTAGGCGTTAAGCATCCAATAACACTGCTTCACAGCTAAACACAAATTTGCTTCTTATATGAAGTTAATACCGACAGCTAAGCTCACAGAAATAAAAATCCAAGAGGTTCCTTTTTGTTGGGGGAGATTGGCGCCTAATTGTGATTTTGGCCCTGAGGATAATCAGGATTTAGTGAAGCTGATTCATGTACGAGTGGAACTGAATTTAAAGTAGTTGTCACAGAAGAAGCACAAACTAAGAAAGATGTAGCAACTTACAGGGCGAAGTCAAAATTGAAGTTCATGTATGAGCTGATCGGTGAGTCACATCTTTTTGACTGGGTTTCACTCTGAATGCTTAACAAGTTTGTAAACCTCAGCCCAAAAACCTGCAATTCGCGCAGTGGGCTTAGTCCGGTGGAAATTGTGATTTAGAGTTCAGCAGTTTCCCCGTCATGCCAATTCTAACAATACAAAGCTGTGGACCACTGTCGTGTCCGAAGTTTTAGACGTTAGAATTACAAAATCCTCCCAAAGTACGAGATATTGGATCGACAAAAAATCCCTCCATAAGCTATTTTTCAGTATGCGTATTTGCCAATCACAAATTGGATGTAAGTGAACAAAAATGACAAAAAAACGTTGGCAATTGTTATTTAGAGTTTAGCGGTTTTCTGGTCATGCTAATTCTAACAATACAAAGCTGCAGACTACTGTCGTGTCCGCAGCTTTAGGCATTATTTTCTGCGGAGTACTTCGTAGCTAAATCAAAAGGAGACATTTTATGAGTTTTTGGAAAGTCTTAGGTGGAGCGGCTGCTGGTGTTGCATGTGTTGTAGCGCTACCTGTCGCTGGGCCTGTTGGTGCGATTACAGCTGTTGGAGCAGCTATTGCTGCTGGTGCTGGTGCAGCGGCTGGAGGTGTAGCTTCTGCTTTAGATGATAGCGAAGAGCGAGCGGAAAGAAGAGGTGCACGACGAGAAGCGGTAAAATGTGACCGAAAATATGAAAAACTTGCATCTGCATTTGAGGAAGCTGAAAGCAGAATTAGTAAAACAGAAGATTACTTTAATCTACTCATTGCTATGGAAGCAGTTGGGCTTGCTTGTGCGGTTTGCGATGGTGAGATAGCACCAGAGGAGCGCCAGGAAATAGACGAATTCATTGCAGGTATCGCGTCGAGTAAATTGCCTTCTCATATCAAATCTAAAATTGAAAAAATGGCTATTAATCCACCAAATATAAAAACTGCATTCGAGCTTAGTCAAAAAGTTGGCTTAGATTCATATGCCCTATTTGATGAAATTATTGCAGTGGTGATGCATGCGGATGGACGCATCCATGAAAAGGAAAAAGCATTTCAACAGGCGTGGAATGAATTAGTCGTAGCCTAATAAAGGAATTATCATGAATAGTAGATCGGAACGGTTTAAAAAACGCCAGTTAACTCGAAAAAATTATTCCAATAAAAGTCATATTAAAGAAATGGCAACCTCTGACTTGGCTAAGCAGTTGCTATCAGAGGAGGTGGATCATAGGTTTATTGAGGAGTTTTTTAAAACAGAACGTCCGGTTTACGATCTGGAAGTATCAGGCTCAGAGGTAACCAAATCACTGGAACTTCTTGATGAAAAATTCAGTAAGGATAAATACGATATCCTATTTGAATCCAGCAAGGAGGTCTTAATCGATCAATTACTTAGCCCACTTAAACTAAGTCGTTCAGATCTTAGCGATTTGGATAGAGAATTTATCTATGATCGTGATAACTATACAAAATCTCCGAAGAGTGTAGGAGGAGAAGGTGATTCATTTAGGACCCAGCGAGAAAAGCTAAAAAAAGAGTCAATGACTCACGATGGAAAAATTCAAGATACATACACTGGGGAATTTCATCATGCTTCTGAAATGGATCTGGATCACATTAAATCACTAAATAATTTCCATGATAGCGGTGGTTTTATGCTTTCTGATTCAGAAAAGAGACAATTTGCTGCCGATTCAGATAACCACGGGTTTACTAACCAGGCTATTAATCGTTCAAAAAGGGAAAAAGACCTCAAAGAATTTTCTGAGACAAATGAGAAGTTAGATAAGAGAAGAACAAATGCTGCTCATGCTAGAGCGGAAAAGGCCGCTGAAAAGTATGTTCCATCAGGAAAAGTTGAAAAGACAGTATTTGTAGCGCAAAAAGCTGCTCAAGATGGTATCAAAGTTGGAGCTAACCAAGGGTTGCAGCAAGCTCTAGGCAAGCTCTTAGCTGAATTAATTTCTGCCACTTTTGCAGAGGTGAAAGATGTTTTAGCGAATGGATTTAAAAATGGAGAATACAATATCGATTGGATCGAAGCCTTAAAAATAAGAATGAATAATGTGAAGAAAAAGCTACTTGAAAAGTGGAAAAATGTCGCCAGTGCTTTTGCTTCCGGTGCTCTTTCTGGCTTTGTTTCAGCTATTGTAACAGCGTTACTTAATATGTTTGTTAGAACAGGAAAAAACGTAGTTCGCCTTATTCGAGAAGGGTTCTTATCTTTATCTAAGGCTATCAAAACTCTCATACTTCCACCCGAAGGGCTTTCCATTAAAGAAGCTGCTCATGAAGCAACTAAAGTGTTAGCAACAGGAGTGGTTGTCACTGGTGGTATTATGACAGGAGAGTCAATTTCTGCTATGTTAAACGGTATTCCTTTTGCCGATACTATTTCAATGGTTCTAGCTGGGATGATTTCTGGGCTGGGATCTCTTTTCGTCGTGTTTATGCTGGATAAGTTAGACCTTTTTGGCGTGAATGAAAAAGAAAGGCATGAGTTTATTATGGGGAAGCTGGAGTCTAGAATTACGCTAAATATTGAAAGATCTGAAGCCGTTATTGAAAGGCTTGGACTGACTTATTGAGAAAGAGCACATACAAGACTGTCAAGTTCAATCCGGCTGCAGAAAGCCAGCTACGCGGGATATGCGACGCGTTGATTCACACGCCCCTTACCTTGCGTTAGAATTGTTTCCTCACTTTGTAAGTGAGCATTCCGTGGTACCGGCAAACCTGGGACTGTGCACAGGTAAAATCAGGTGGCATTTAACTCCAGTCGTTGGGTGCCAGGTAATCAGGAATTGGCTAAGTCCGGCGGTAATTGTGATTTAAAGTTCAGCAATTTCCCTGTCATGCCAGTTCTAACAATACAAATCTGCGGACCACTGTCGTGTCGGCAGTTTTAGGCGTTATATCTAAATTGTACCCAAGGAAAAGTCTTATGAGTGGAGATGCTCAAACTGAATTTGATATAACTGGAACTACATTTCCAAAAATGAAAAACTCAATAAGTGGATCTGAGGAAAGGTTTTGGTTTATAAAAGATGAGTTTGTTGCTGCTTCTGAACTGCTCCTAATAGAAGGCCGAATGTTTTCCTCAATTGGCGCAATGCGCTCAGGTGAACGATGGGTAGTTTCTGGAACCGAAGTAACTAAATACCAAATTTCAGCATTTATGGGGTTGCTTAGGCAATTTTATATGCGGCAAGAATGTTTAAGTATCTACTCTTTCAGTAATTACTTAGCTGCAAACATTGAAAACAAGTGTGTGAAAATGTTCTTTGAGTTCATGGCAAATAGTTGGGAAGAAAGTCTTAAGCATAAGGTTTACCTATATGATACTTATGAAGGTAGCATCGAGACTAGCAAGCAACTTGTAGATACGGTTCTTTATTCTGGACTATTTCACTCTCAAGAAAAATATAAAAAGAAGTACTTGAAGTTACTGGAATCCATAGATGAAAGCCTGATACTAATGCATGCATACAATTCATTGCATTGTAGTTTTCATTTGAATCAAATTAGTAGGGCTATTAGGAATCTAAGTCCAACAAATATGAAGATTATGCTGCCTGATCACTTAAGACATAAATGGGATGATAACTGTCCTTACAAGGTAATTGAGTAAAGCTAGATATAACAAATTGTAGCGCGCAGCCCGTTCCGGGCTTTGGACTCAAAACTCACTGGCGTTCGTTTTTCGCCAGTGTACAAAGACGTTATACGGCAAAAGATGATACGGAGTAATCATGAAGATAATTAGTATTTTTAATAATAAAGGTGGAGTAGGAAAGACAACCTACATGTATCACATTGGCCACCTTCTAGAAAAACAAGGAAAAACCGTTCTTCTGGTCGATCTCGATAGTCAATGTAATTTGTCGTCCTACGCACTGTCAGATAGCGAATTAAAGAAAAGCTGGAACACTGAACGAGGAAATAGTATTTGGAATGCTATTGAACTTGTATATGAAGGCTTGGGAGACGTTAGACAGAGGCAACCAACTTTAGTTAAAAAAGATTATCCGAACCTATACATTGTTCCGGGTGATGTTTTGTTGAGCAACTTTGAAGATTCTTTGGGTGATACATGGAGTAGCGCTAAGGGGGGTGCTGCACCGGCGTTACGTGTTCAATCTGCTATATATCGTTATATCAAATGGGCCGCGGAGAAAATCAACGCTGACGTAGTGATGTTGGATTTGGGGCCAAATCTTGGTGCGTTAAATCGATCAGTGTTAGCCGCAAGTGATTATTTTATTGTTCCAATGTCTCCTGACCTATTCTCTATTCGGGGTACTAAAAACCTGGGTGAGAAATTAGCTGTTTGGAGAAAAGATTGGGATCAATGTAATGTCGCATCGACATCCACTATTGATCTTCCGAAAGGTGCTCCAACATTTCTTGGTTATGTTATGCAGCAGCATAATGTTCGTAGAAATGCAGAAGGGATGACGAGAGGTTGGTCTATTTTCGGAAGTCAAATAGAAAGCGCAGTAAAAGAAAATATTATCGATGTTCTTGAGCCTCTACGACAGGTGCATGACTGGGGAGATAACAATTGGAACATTGGAAAAATTCCAAATTTACATAGCTTAGTGCCATATTCGCTTGAAGCTAAAAAGCCAGTATTTGACTGTACATCGAGAGATGGATTGAACGGGGCGCATATCACAACAGCGAGAAATTCATCCCAGCATTTTCAGCCAATCGTAAATAAATTGATGAGCGTGATATAGCCGTATAACAAGGTCATGAAATTTACCTCAATACGCTACGCTTCTTTCGGAAATTTATAACAGCGTTAGGTCTTTAAGGAGGCAATGAACAAATGGGGCAATCAGTACTCGTATTTATCAGCCATTCATCTGAAGACAAAGAATCATTGATTGAACCCATTGTTCAAGATCTTGAAGACTGTTACATAAATGTATGGATTGATAAAAGGAAAATAGTACCGGGAGACAACCTAAGAAAATCAATTTTTCGAGATGGATTGGATAAAGCTGATGTGGCATTAATCTTCTTTACTCAGAAATCCCTACAGTCATCATGGGTCGATAGAGAAATCAAGCATGTTTTACGAGAAGAAAGCAAGAAAGGAAATAATTTCGACTTAAGCAAAATCATATCAATATTTGATTCACAAGAAACATATACCCAAATAAGTGAGCGGTATCCAGAACTCACAGATGATCTTCTTCATTTAATGCCAACGGGCTACACGAAGATTCAACTCGGACAGCTAGTTTCTGCAATCTGGTCGAAATATCTTTCCTTGCAAGGTGGCGATGTTGAAACACAGCGTCAATTACTGTCCAAGGAAAAAGAGATATTCCAAAAGGAAAAGGAAATACAAGTATTAAAACAAAAGCTGTTATCCAAATCTGGCAACAATGACGATAGTGAGTTTGAACAAATAATCAGCTCTGGCAAGCTCAATGAATTCATCAAGCATAAATCGAGAATATTAACTGGTCCCTACATAAAAGCAGAAACACCAGGTGTTATGGAGGCTAGAGCATTCGGCATCTTAGAGCCAAACCCAAGGAATCCGAGTCTTTATTTTCTCTCGGCAAAAGGGGTGAATTTTTTCAAATGGCTTTTGTTGAATGAGAATGTACAGCCCTAACAATGCCGTAAACTCGGACGCGTTTTTTCGACCGCGCTTTAGGTAAAATTTCGAAGAAAGTTAAGGATGAAAGCTATGAATAGAATTCACGTAGAAGCGCATTTGGAAGGTCGTATTTTGTTCAATTTTAGAAGATGTGAAAATCTCAGAATTTTTCTACAGCCTCGTTAGGCTGCTATCAGACAGAGGTTAAAATGCACGATTGGTCAAAATTAAATGATGTGAAACGATCTGTCCTTAATCAGATTATTTTCAAGTGGGAAAATTTGATAAATGACACTAAAAGTACAGAGCACGATGTTCATCAATTTATTAGTGATCATGCCAGTCTGTTTTTTGACAATCCTGATGCCCCTGTCGTCTCTCGACTAAAACTAGGAGATGACTATATCACTGACTTAGTTGTTATGAGAGACAATGAGAGTTATGGATTTCTATACGAGCTAATTGAGCTTGAGTCTCCAAATGACAAAATGTTTACCTCAAAAGGTATTCAGACGTCTGCGCTTACAGAAGCGCTTCAACAGATAGAAGACTGGAAAAGGTGGATCGGTGACAACCTTTCCAAAGCAAAAGAAATATTCCCATCTAAGGCTTTTCATTCAACTCACAAGCCTCAACTAAAGTATACAATTATTATCGGCAGGCGTGATGAAGTGCTACTAAACAATGAAAAGAGATTACAAAAATCACATGACTATGGAGTAGAGATACGTAGCTATGATTATCTTACTTCAAGAATTAAAAACCTGAAGGTCGTTAATTTTCCATGCTTTGAAGTTCCTATAAATGACTGGGAAAACGACATTTCTGAAGAAGAATTAAATATATTGATTAGCCCCTTTAGAAAATGTCTACCTTATGCGAGATGGAAAAGAATTGTTAAATCTAAGAAATTTTATACGTCTCATATGGCAGGGTGGAATTGGAAGAATTTTATAAGTAATACGCCAATAAATGAAGATGTGCTCCATGAATTCGAGAACGCACTCTAACAAATCAATCAATGACTCTTCACGAATGGAGCTCCCTTTGGTTGGCCCATTATTGAGGTGTTAGCTAAGGAACTGAAAGTAGTACGTATGAAACCAAGCCCAGATGATGTATTAAAAGCGCTTCAGGACAGCTGGTCTTTAGAAAGCACTGAGGAGCCAGAAAATTGGACTCCATCCAATCCAAGTCGAGGGCAATGTGGAATTTCCTCGCTAATAATTAACGACTATTTTGGTGGTAAATTAGTCCTATGGAAGGTATTTGTGGGTGAAGATCAAGTTGGCTTTCATTATTCAAACGAGTTACCCGATGGTACGCCATTTGATTCGACCGGCGATCAATTCTGGGAAAGTGAAGAGCTTAAAGAACCTTCAGCTTTCGTAAGGCCTGATAAATCGCCGAAAAACGGAGCTGAACGTTACAAAGCACTAGCAAAGCTCGTAAGAAAGAAGCTGGAAAGCTACAGTTTTGGTGCTGAAATCACTACCTAACAGGCTCTAGCATGCAACCCGTCCCGGGGGTTGGATTCAAAATTCACTGGCGTTCGTTTTTCGCCCGTGTACAAGGGCGTTAACTTCCCACTTGAAGTGTTCGTAAGGCCTCTAATCGAGGAACATTTATGCCAGGAAAAACACGTAGTAAAAGTCCGCGTCCAGAACGTCCTGATTACGGAAAGGGAAGAACTCCAACAGCATATTCAGTTATGTCCGGTACGCCAGAAGGCCGTTAAAAGGTGAACCGAAAATGGAAAAGCCGTCCGCAACCCCTCAAGGCCCACATACTGATTCTCGTTCCCTTTAATGCGGAATGGTTACGTTTTAATCTGAGTAAGGAACAGGAATGGGAGCAAAGACATGGATGATTGTCTATTCAGATGATCAATCATCAAGTGTTGTGTTTTTTGTGGTGATTAAACTCTATCAAATACTAAAAAGATTTTTTATGCCTGTAAGAAATATTTATCAATAATATCAATGGGTTATGTGTTTATGGATGGGCACTAACTAGGGAACATACCAGTGCCTCTTAACGGGCCATCGGTCACCGCAGAGATTCTCAGGTAGAAGACCAGGCTAGTGCCATTGCAAACCCAAACCCAAGCGCTGTACTCATTCTATAGAGCAAGGTAGAAATGGATTAGGCGATGGCAGCCTGAATCTGTTATCTGCTTACACTGTTCCGGTGACCTTCTGATACTGCATGTATCCGGCAAACTCACTGTTCCTTACAACATTTCGCCGCGCTGGAACACAGCAACGGCTGTTTGCCGGCAGGATTGAACCGGGCCTCATTATATAAGCTGCCGTACTTTCCGAGGTTCTTCAAATCCTCTTGGATTTATCATAGCGTTTTCAGGTACTCCAGCAGTTGCCAGCGTTGTTCTGTCGTCAGTGCAGGTGGCAGTGAGCCATCGGGTTGTGGCGTGTGTCCGGCAGCGTATTCGTGGCCGCTATTGAGATCTCCCACACGAATGGTTTTCATGGATGTGCCATCATATCCGTCAGTGCGAAAACCGACTTTTACCGGGTCAAACTCGCGACTGCCGACCATGAACTCATCCGGGCGGTATTCACCATCTTCAGGATCTCCCGGTTGTTTCTTAGGTAACATCAGATCGTAGAGCGATGGCACGGAGCCATTATGCAAAAATGGAGCTGTCGCCCAGATACCGTTCAATGGCCGGGCCTTGTAGGACAACAATGATGCATAGGGATTAGCGGTGGTATCCGGGTCATAGTTGCCGGCTTTAACACTGCTGGTGCGTATTGGGTTGGTAAAAAAAGAACCGGTCAGCGTGTATAGCCAGTCTCCCCAACGCCGAAAGATATTTTTATCCGGATCGGGTGTTGCAACAACCCCCTTGGTGACCGATGTTAACAGTTGTACCACGGGCGCATCTGCGGCGATGATAACATTGCCAACTCCGGCGGCCTGGAATGTGTCGACAAAGTTGCCGGACTTCCCTTGATAGGAGACGCTGTTGTCTGCCATGGCTGGATCAGTGTTAATCCTGTTTACTGATGTCATTTTGGCAATCGCAATCCGGTCGGCGTTGTTTCTGTCAATGATCTGATGACAGCTTTCACAGTATCTGCCGTAAAGCTTCTGTCCGGCTCTGGCTTTTTCTACATCAATATTTCCAAATACTGTTTCCGGCCAGAGCGGGGATTTCAATGTTCCGAGGTGGTTCTCAATACGTTTCAGGTTCACCAGATCGATAGAGTGTTTGAAGTCAACCTGTTTACGCTTATGTCTCTGGCCACTGAGATAGGCGGAAATACTGAAACCGGGATCTTTGGCGGTCCAATCAAGGATGCCGAAAACTCCGATCACTTCTCCGGTATTACGGCCGAGCGGGCCTATGCCAGAATTCGCAGCCAGCCCATTCCATTGTACGTAATCCGAACGCACGATATCCCAGAGAAACGGATAACTGACCGGCGCATCGGGTTCGTTAAACAGAGCGTTACGAACGATCAGCATTTGCCGCTGGGTCAAGCCGGGATAGCCTGCTTCATTCGACATTAATCGTTGAATGATCAACGCAAACTGATCATTGCCGATGATGGTCTCATCTATACCATCGAGTACTTTGTTAGCCTGGTCATCAGAAATAAGGTAGCGACCGGTAGGGCTGGTGGTTTGGGTCAAGATATCATAGACATCCTGCCTGTTCGGCACATACTGCAACACCCGATTATAGATTCGGCCAAATGCATCGAGCCGGGCGTAGCCGTAATCAATATGGCTATGATTGACCGTGTTATACAGTTGAATGGTATGGGTCCATTTTTGCAGATCAGCCTCCACAGTTTCTTGATTTTTATAGTCATTCGACAGTGCCAGCACCGCTTTAATAAACCGTGCCTTTTTCTGAGGATCTGAACGTGTCTGATGGAGTGCCTTCTCAATCGCGGTCAGGTATCCGACCATATTGGCCATGGCCGGGCCGCCATCAATTCGCACCGCCTGGCCTTGATAGTTGACTTGAGTGGTATGACAGGCCGCACAGGTAAAGCCCATATAATCCTTACCCTGGTAAGTATCTTTGACAAAACCGACAGCCAATGCGTCCGGGTTAAAAAAGGTTTTCTTCTGTGGCAAATAACGGTAGTAATCGATGATGCGATTGGAGCGCAGCTTTTCCTCTGAATCAGCACTCTCCAGACTCAGATAAAAGTCATAAGGCAATAGAGCCGAACCCTGGGTAATATTATAAAACCAGAGACTGTCTGAGGGTGACCACCCCTGGCTTTCATCCACAGCAGTGCTTTCATCATCCTCTAAATATATGGGAGTGCTGTAGCTCTCACCAAATGCCCCATCTGCGATGGCAATCGCGCCACGGTCCGGGTCTCGATCCAGATGCTGATAGATTTTCCCTGCCAGCAGTAACAGGACGTGAATACTGATGATGGTTACAAGCAAATAAAACAGCGATCGCTTATGGACAAATAAAAAAGACAGCATTCGCCGAATAAAAGTCATATGGTGCTGCATAACAGACTCCCTTGATTGAATAACTTATTCCCGGGTCCGAAAAGTCATCAAGAGATGGCAATGCTGTCGGAAGGTCTTTGTTATATGGCTAACTGGAAACGGATTCCAATATACATAACAAGAATAAGAGTAGCTCTGAAAAAAATGTATGCAAGATAACCGTTTTGATCCGGTTTTGATGGTTATGGTTTTCCGTAACGCCATTTTGGGGCAGGGTGGCTCAGTCTGACCGAATTTGAGCGCTGGTTTATTCATTGTGGATATTTGATTTGTCGGAGAGGGATGTACGCTTTTCGTAATGTTTCGAATAACGCGGTTCAACATAGGCTCGCTGTTAACGTCGGAAACAGCGCCGATGAAATTTACTGTCGATCGGAAAAATGCCGGTAAATTCGGAATCAATCTGTATGCAAAAATGTTGGAGATTTTCGATATTTTGGGTTTTGGGAAAGTAGTTGGAGCAGGTGAGTAGTACACAAGTATACAACCGTTCAGTGACCTGATGAAGATTGAATGTAGCAATATTAATCATGGACTCCCTATAAACATATTCATCTTGAGCGTGTTTTAGGAGTTGAGGTTTTCCTCTTTTTTTTCTCGCTATTTTTAAATAGTGTTAGCGCCCAGGCCCAAAAGTTGACTGACTTCTAATGGTGATTCACCATTAGACAATACTCTACCGATGATAATTTGTCAGATGAGGTATGTGCTGCTTTTTTTGGCTATCGTCTGGCATCTTTTTTATAAGGAAGAGTATATTATAGAATATCGATTATTTCTGACCCGTTACTATGTCTCACTACGCGATTAAACACGTGTTCTAGAGGACTAGTAAGATGCTAGGCAATATATGATGAACAAAGCCGTTCGAGATTTGCTGGACCAAGTAGAATCTGTACCAGATTTTGTTGGCGTCAAGCTTTGCGATATAAATGATACCAATGCTCTGGGTGATAATGCTTTGCACTGTGTATGTGTATGGGGCGATATCGAGGCCGTAAAATTATTAGTAGAAAACGGAATTAATATTGATCAAGAAGGTGAAGGTGGATTTACTCCTTTAAAAGTGGCAGAGGAATTCGGTCATAAAGAAATATTGGAGTTTCTTACTGAAAAAGGGGCTAAAACTGATGCACTAAATGCTGAATTCAAATTTGATGCTGAAGCAAACTCTAAACATATGAACATCCTACACGATGGAATAGAACATTTAGAAGCGAAAATTAAATCTAAGTGTGATAAAAATGCCTGAGGGTGTTCAAAATTCTGTGTCAGCTAAAAATTACAATGCCATGTGATCATCCAGTCGACCTTCAAACACTGCTATTGCAGTGGACTACGGACTCGAAATCTCGCCAGCAGGACGCCGTAAACGGCGCCGCTGCTTTAGGTGTTTGTGCAATTACATAAGCAAAAGTAGGACATCCAATAGTTTATATTCAATGCCAAATTCGTCTATTGTTTATGGTCTGAATTAGCTCGAGACTGGAAAGTTAATACGCTTTAAGACGTCAACAACTTTTTCAGGAGAATGTGCCTCACAATATTTTTTTGACTCTTTTAATTGCTCTGGCATGGAGTCAAAATCAAGCATACCAAAATTCTGATCGAAATCAGGCATATATAAGTAGGCATTTTGGGGGTTGTCAACAATACTGAGAGATTGAGCCATCTGGTAGGTTACTGTGTTTCCTCCCTGAACGGCCAAGGCAAAAGATAAATTCGATAGGATAGGCATCCACGTGTAGTTGTGAGCGATAGGTTTGCCAAGCAGTGTCTCATTTTTGTGGGTGATGACATACACTTCGTCGAACTTTTCTCCAGCAACCATAATATCTGGAACAGGGAAATTATCAGTGCCTGTTCCACCATCAACATACATTTGAGTGTTTACCGCACGCTCAGGGAATATCACAGGAATAGCCGTGGAAGCTAAAATGATATCGACCAGGTTTGTGTCTTTATCGTCGTTTTCTGTGCTATCGAATCTTTTTTCACTGCCATCAGCCACCGAAACCGCAGATATAAGCGTGTGGCAAGGAAGCTGCTCCATGGTTTTGAAGTCCATGACGGTATTGATATATTTTTCTAAGGTAACTTTCAGCGGAGCAGTATCCAAGACATAACCCTTTCCTATATTCTCAAAAATGGCTTGGTAAGCAGCTTTCACCGTTTCATAATCATAGTGCTTAACCTTTTGAATGAATGTGGCTACATCGCTAGCAAAAGCCCTGATTTCTTTATATTCTTTAATCGATTCACCAAAAATAGAAATCAACTTCTTCAAAACTTGTTGCCACTTCATGGATGAGTGATTCTTTAACAAGTCAACAACATCATTATACAACTGAATAGTGTCTTTACTTGATTTTGATCCCGCAATAATGGTTTGAATTGCATTGAACAATAGAGCTTGCTGAAACAGTTCATTATCGTAAATATTATTATTCTTGATCGCTGGAATAATATCATTCTCCACCTGATCCCAGGTGATTTTTCCATTAATGACTCCATTGACCAGAATTGTACATATTGATCCAGAGCTTGTTCCTGCAAGAATGGCTGGGGTTATTTTTTCTGTAGCCCCGGGATATTTGGCTTCCATGATTGCTCGAATACAAGCAAGTTCTTGTGGTATGAATGCGGCAGCTCCTGATATAACAAAAGCGACTTTTTTTGCTGAGTTTTCCATTTATTATTTTCCTTTAATTGATGTGTTTTTATTGTTCAGACAGCAGGTGGGATGTAAGTTCTTTAAAAACACTTACACGATAATTATTTTTAGTTGATATGAAAAGTAGGTGACAATAAGTGGTTGTCAAGTTGTTAGGTAGATAAATAAAAGTTATGTGGATGTCGACGGTTCGTATAAAATGATGAGTGATCATAAATTTCCAATATCAGGAACGGTTTTGAGCAGCTCATGACAAATAGAATTTTAGGCTTTCGCTTGTTGTTCAATAAACCACTCAAATTGCGCCATCTCTTTTGCATAGAAATCAAGGATGGACATATCGATATTGAGCTCGGAGTTTTTGTCTTTTTTTAGATTGAGTTCGGTCGTGGCCCAGTACCAACAATGCATGCATTCGACGCCAACAAACATTACCAATATAGGATTCAATCATGAGTAGTAGGTCATCTTTATTGGCAGCAATTTCTTTATGAACGATGACATTCGCTTGCGAGTCAAGAAGACAGACATAAAGCAAACGAGTATGGAGATCGATACCACAATAGTATGGATGTGAGTTGTTGTAAAATCTCATTGAGTTTTCTCCTGTTGGTTTGGTCACATTAAACATACCGTTGATGCGGTGTGCGAGGGAGAAGACTCAATGAGTATCAAGGCAATTAAATTAGATGCATAACGGATACCACCATTTTTGAAAATAAAAAACCGCAAAAACAATACCAATCTATGTGCCACTTAATAATGGTGTTAACTTTCTGAGAAGGAGTCGTGTAGCTTCCGAATTTCAAATATCACCCTGAACTAATTTCGACGGGTGCAATCAAGGAAAGCTGCGATGTATGCGAGTGCTGTGAACAGGCCAGGGGATATGTATATGTCTCGAACCTTTTCGCTGAGGAAGAAACTGAGTTTATCTGCCCTTGGTGTTTAGCAGATGGGTCCGCCGCTCAGAAATTTGATGATATGTTCTCTGATGACTACCCGTTGAAAGAGGCTGGTGTACCAGAGGAAGTCATCTCAGAGGTGTGTGAAAGGACTCCGGGGTATAAGTCATGGCAACCGGAGGTATAGCAGGTGCATTGCGGTGCCACTTGTGAATTTCATGGAGATGTAGAGAAAAAGATCTAGCCCGAATAGTTCATCAAATCTAAAATATGAATAAGATACCGGCAATTTTCGACACCTAATCTATTCTTGTGAATGATTTCATTAAAAAGTCGTCTGGATTTTTTGGATAACCCGAGTTTCGAACACAACTCCTCCAACCCCCCCCCAGAGCTGATCTTTATGCCAGGGCAGCACTCCTTGAACGTTATCCCGGCGCCAGGTTTCAAACCGCTTCAGCGCTTTTCCATCCAGGGTGTCATACCACTGCGCCCAGTGCCGCTCACTGCGTGCTCACGACTGTTCTGACCCATGCTGATGAGGTAATCCACCTGATGACGATCACAACAGCCCGGAATCATCGGAGAACAGAATCCAGTGTCGCCTCGCAGAACCATGTTCACCCTTGGCCAGACCTGGCGCAGCCGTTTGGTCAACAAGGCCAAAACAGCACCCGCGTGATGGGCAGCAGCACAGGAGGAGGGCCGTAGATAGGCCGTCAGCAATTGATGACCACAAAACACATACAGGATAGAAAACAGTGATGGTCATAATAGTGATTGAGGTATTTACCCAGCTGATCACCATGAATGAGGTTATCCGTGGCGTCCAAGTCCAGAATCAGTTTCTTGGGAGGCGTCTTAAAGCTGTCGATAAATTGTTGTATCAGGACGTCATGCAAATGAATCATCGTGTGTCGATCTGCCTGATATTCAAAGCGATGTAAGGTGGCCATGCTCGCCAGAGAGGTATCGATCTCGACTGTGATTTGGAACACCGTATCATGACGCAGTGTGCAATGGTCATTGAGATCTTCATAGCCGGTGGCCAGGGCATAGATGCGTTGGCGTAGCATCGTCAGTTGAGTATGGTCACATTTTCCCTGAACATGGTTATCACACAAAACAAAATCTATGGCCGTCGTTAACCCCAGTTGTTTGTCAATTTCTCTGAGCAATCACATTCCACCATCGGAAGAGATTTCACCACCGTTAAAATTCACGTCGACTTTGCGGTGTTTGACGGATGGAAAAGGGAACGAAGTTTGGTAGCATTCTGTCATCACAGAATTGCTCTTATTTTGTGTGCTAACGTCTATAAAATAAGGCTAATCGGTTCCGTGCTCCAGTTTTGATGAAATATTCGGGCTAGGTGTCGGTGCCATACAAAACAGTGCGTGTGATACGGACATTATATACAACATAAAACAACGAAACAGGAGATATCATGTTTAAGTTAAATGGAGGTACTCTCGGGGTATCTAGTGAAGTTGTATTTTTCACGATAAAACCCAAAGTAGATGTTTCGGAACTGGCTCTTATCACTAAAAAGATAAGAAAAAGTTGGGCGAAAATGGGGTTATGATTGAAAAAGAGAAAATTAAAGGAGTATCCGCTTTCCAGGATAACAAATTTACCACTATCATCTGCGCAAAAGGTATGGCGGATGATATAGGTGTACATGCAGGAGATTCTGATACTCAATTAAAAATAGTAAATATGGTAAAAGAACTTTCAGGTGGAAGCTATACTGAAGCTACAAGGAATGCCGGTCTTTTCGCAAGATCAGGAAAGTCTATAATCCTATCAATCTGCTCAGCTATAATTACCGCCGCACTCTATTTTTTAGTAAGTGGAATTCATCCAGAAGAAGTTGATCGTGTTGGGCGAAACTCTGGAAAGGAAGAAATGCTATACAGCTTGGCGAATACTTTAGGGCCTAATGGAACGCTACTTCTTGGGGGAGCTATTACTGTGTTTTTGATGTATCGAGCTTATAAAAGTAGTAAAAATAGCTATCAGATAATTGACTATACATTATAAAAACTCTTTGTCTTAAAGCAGGTTCAGCTCGTAACGAATGGTTGTAAAGGATCCAATGTGCTTTCTGCGAAAATAAAATAAGGGTAAGCGCTAATCCCGTCCCACTTCATTCATTCATGTGCATTTGTGCATATTTGGCCGCCATTCATAGTTCACCTGCTAATGGTTATTCATGACATCAACAATAATCTCTTTGACAATTTCAACGGCGGCAGAAGGTTTCTCCTGCCGCCGTTGAACAGGTTGGAGCAGCCATAATGATCTCTGTACTGCCGGAACCAGGGAGTGGCGTGTGACCGGGGTATCTGCATAGTGTTGCAGCGAAAAAGAGGGGACGATGGATATACCATATCCGGCGCTGACCAGTGCCACCAGGGTGCCCATATCGCTTGCTTTTGTGATGATATCCGGCTGGATATGTGATTGTTCAAATAACTGAAACAGAATGGGTGCGCAGCCGCCGGTAGAGAGAATAAATGGTTGCTGATCCAGCTCTGCGAGTGGGACTGTGCCGGCAGACAGACCCGATCCCTGTCCGCTGATTGCAATAAACTCGTCTTCCAGAAGTGCTTGGTGGTGACAGTTTCCCGGATCGTAACTGATCCCTAAATCCGCAGTACCCCGTTCCACCCAGAGAGCCACTTCCTGATCGGTACCCAGCAGTACATCAATTTTCAGTTTTGGGTAACGGCGTTTGATATGGGACAGAGTGGCGGGGGCAATTTTGATTGATGCGCTGTTGATTAAGGCCAGTCGCAGGTGTCCTTCGATGGGCTGGCGACCAATATTCAAGGTACTGTTGATCGCTTCAAGGGCGCGATGAGCATGGGCTACCGCCTCTTCACCGGCAGCGGTCAGGGTAATCCCCCGATTGCCACGGGTGACCAGGGGGACACCAACAGCCTGTTCCAATCCACGAATAGCGTGACTGATGGCGGATTGGGTAATACAGAGACGGTCTGCTGCGCGGCTGAAATTGCGGGTTTCGCTCAATGTCGAAAGCACCCGTAGCATGGTGATGTTGATGCTTGATTCATTCATTACGGTGTTCCTGATACGGGTGTTTAAGGAGTGTGCGGAATCATCTCGGGACTAGCATCTCGGGACTAGCCTGTCTCCCTAGTCTACAAAGTGTAGAGTGCTTTGATATTAGTATTGTTCATACTTAATTTCAAATTAATCAATTTACTCATGTCGTATGTGTTCTTAAGCTGCTGTTGATCGGTCATCAGCTTACACAGGAGCACAGTATGGACAGTCATATCAGCAAATCACGTTACCTGACAGGCGCAATCAGCGGGCTGGCAGCTGTCAGTATCTGGGCCGGATGGATGTCCGCCACCCGGGCAGGCGTGACCACTTCATTGTCACCCGAAGATGTCACGGCACTGAGATTCGGTGCTGCTGGATTATTATTGTTACCGGTTTTGCTGAAACATGGTTTAGGTGGTGACCGAATACGTCTGTGGCAACTGGCGATTCTCATCTGTGGCGCAGGTGCACCTTACGCGCTGGTGGCTTCCACCGGTCTACGTTGGTTACCGGCGGCACAGGGTGGGGCGTTGATTCCAGGGGTGATGCCACTATTCGTAGGCCTGCTATCCGTGGCCATCTTTAAAGAGGTGTTTTCGCTCACCAGAAAAGTCGGGTATTTGCTCATTGTTCTGGGAGTGCTGGTGATCACGGGTCTTGAGCTTATGCTGTCGGATCAACAACGGTTGCTCGGAGTGGTGTTGTTTTTGAGCGCCTCGTCAATGTGGGCCTGCTATACCCTGGTGCTCAAACGTTCAGGACTTAAGCCATTGCATGCAGCGGCTTTGGTTTCTGTGGGATCAGCAGTGTTCTATCTGCCCTGGTATTTCCTGACTTCCGGGCTGCAGATCCTTCAGGCCCCAATGGCGGATGTGCTGTTTCAGGCATCTTTCCAGGGTATAGTTGCCACCATTCTGTCGTTGTTCCTGTATGGTCGTGCCATCACTCTTTTGGGCGCTTCTGCGGGTGCGACGTTTGGTGCTCTGGTGCCGGCGCTATCTGCGCTGATTGCCATTCCGGTGCTGCATGAGCTGCCCACGATCTTGGGTTGGGTTGGTATTTTCGCGATTTCAGCTGGCGTTTATCTTGCCAGTGGTGGACCATTGAAAGTCATCAGACTGCGAACAAAAATGACAGAAGGTGCAGTGCCTGAATAATTTCATTAACTTAACATGACAACATTTTCTGTCGGGTTAAATGGATGAGCAGATCATGGCATGGTTGGTGCCATGATCTGCTATTTATCCTGTGTGCACTTCTGTTTCGTCGGCGTGAACATGACACCATAGGCGGTTCAGACTTTGAACTTCCCTACAAGTGAAGTGAGGTTCTCAGAGAGTTCTTTTAACTCATCAGAGACGCCATTCGCTTTTTTGGCGATGACGTCTGTATCTGTAGACGTTAACTTTATATTGACGATGTTCTGATTAATATGTTCCGCCACTTGATGCTGTTCTTCTGCACTCGTAGCAATTTGTGCGGTCATGTCCTTGATTGCATTGATACTTTCGAATACTTGTCCCAAGGTGCCTTCCAGTTCTGAGGTCAAAATCTTGGATTCCTCCGCGTTTGAGAGACTCTCGGAAGTCTTTGAAGAAACGGTTGCAACCAATTGACGAAGCCCATTGAGTAACTTTGATATCTCTTCAGTAGAATCAGCAGTGCGACTGGCCAGTGTCCTGACTTCATCTGCAACCACAGCGAAACCTCGACCTTGCTCACCAGCTCTGGCAGCTTCAATTGCTGCATTCAATGCCAATAAATTCGTTTGTTCTGCTATACCCCTTATAGTGTCGAGAATACTTTCTATGTTTTTAGATTCATCTGTTAGTGTGGTCATTTCTTTGTCTGATTCCACTAACAATGCTGACAGTTTGCTGACTGAATTGACCGTTTTCTGCAGTGAGATTTGTCCGGCATTTACTTGGGACTGACTGTCATTTGCAACCTCTGCCGCTTCAGCGCAGTTTCTGGATACTTCATGTGAGGTCTCCACCATTTCTTCAAACGCTGTCGAAACCAGATCGATGGATTCTGTTTGATCATGTACGAGTCGGGTGAGTTTACCAGACTGGTTATGTAAATCTGTTGATCGATTTCCCACTCCGTGCCCGGTTTCCTGAACGCTTTTTACCATTGCTCTGATGCTCTTCAAGAAAGCGTTGAAAGACTGTGCAAGACGCCCGACTTCATCAGTAGAGGCCACATCTAATTCTGAAGTAAGATCACCTTCTCCCTCCGAAATCGATTTAAGGCTGTCATTGATTGCATACAATGGGGCTGTGAAGCGGGAAATGAGAAAATAACCGAGGCCTATAAACAGCACAACAAATAGCATGCTAATTATAACAATGAGTCCAAAAAGCTGGTTGGTTTGTGACATGACCTCAGACTTTGGTATCAAACCATAGTAGTACCAACTTAGCTGATCTGATTGTATTTTCTGAACAAACCAGGCTTCTTTGCCAATAGTGACCTCAGATAAACCAAGTGGACTGGCTTCAATTGTTGAAATAGGGTCATTAAGCTGAGATAACTTCTGAAAATTGAGTTCGACATTTCTGGGATTGGCTAAAATTGTGCCGTCTTTCTCAGTTAAAACAACGTAGCCATTTTTTCCAAACTGGACATTATTAACAACATTTGCCAGTTTCTCTAATGTGACATCCAAACCAAAAACCCCGCTCAAGCCGGAGTCGGTTTTAAATGATGTCAGGTAATCTATGACGGGTGCACCGGTGAAAATATCTTTATAAGGACGGCTCAATACTGGCTTGGACTGTCCAATCGCATCTTGATACCAAGGCCTGGGCCGAGGATCATATTTGCTTGTATCCGACGTGGGCCATTGAACGTAGCCGCCAGTCTCCAAACCTACAAATACATAAGCCAGATCACCATGGGACTGTCCAAAAGTCTCCATGATTTCAAAGGCATCTTTCTCTTCCTGACTGTTTTGTAACGGCGTCATAGGTTGGTCTACTGCCGTCATATACGTCATTGTCTTATCCGTAAGGGCTCTTATTTGAGTTGTTCCAGCTAAAAAGACGGTGTCTTCTTTTAATCCTTCAAGGTATAGCTCGATAAGGCTATTAACCAGATTTACCTGTTGATCTGCAGTGGTTTCAAAGTTTTCTACGGCACTGGATCGCAACTTCATGATTAGGGTAAAGGCAATAAAGATTACCGGGAGTAAAACACTCACAGATAGTAAAACAATGAGTTTTCCGCGAATTGACATGATTTCATACCTTACTGAAGGCTATGGGAACATTTAGGTGTTATCGGCACCAATTAGTTAAACCTTTATTATAGTGTTATCAATTAATTTACATACCACTCATTCACGACGCTCGACAATACTGAATATCAATAACGCTGGGCTCTGTTTTTTTTGCCTCGTTAATCTGCTATCCGAGAGAGCTATAGATGCAGATAAAAAGACGTTGATCTTGCAGGGTCTCTGATGGCCTGTTCACAACAAATTCGTCAGATCTGTTAACGACTGAAAAAGGCTGAAGTCCAGTGATGCGCTGTTCCAGCAGTTAACATTAAGCTTAGTCATTCCAAGCCAAATTGGCCAACACAGAGCACGGTCTTTTTAGTCAGAACTCTTACCGGATTATGCATCTTTGGTATTCCTCTTTGATGTCGCCTTACGTCAACCACCCCAACCACAGTGGCCAATGCTGCGGGCCAAACAAGGGAATGGCAAGGACAACCCCCAATGAACGTTGAGCATTTTGCCGAACCAGACTGGACAGGCTTCACTGGTGACGAAATCGCATAATCTGCTTAACCCGACAGCGCTTGATGTCGGGTTAAGTGGTGGATAAATTAGGATGATAACCATTCCATAACCTGTTCTTTATTCGGAACGCCACCTTTGTGCACTATGGTCTCGTCAATAACCACCGCCGGCGTGGACATGACGCCATAGGCCATTATGTTTTCGGGTTCCTGAACTTTCTGAACGGAAACTTCGATACCCAGAGCACGGGCACTGTCTTCAATCAGTGTTGCGGTGCTCTTGCATTTGGCACAACCGCTGCCCAGAACTTTGATGATTTTCATGATAACTTCCTCTTAGAGTAAAAATGACAGGCTATTAAATATCCATCCAACCAGCGTAAATGACACCAGTAACATGCCAAACAAAATGGCCAGTAAACGCCACTGCATCACTTGTTTGAGTAGGATAAATTCGGGAAAACTGGCGGCAACAGTACTCATGCAAAAGGCCAGAGTCGTGCCTATGGGAAGGCCATGGGTGATCAGGCTTTCCATAACCGGAATCACCCCGGTCGCATTGGAATACAGGGGTATGCCCAGCAGTACCGCTGCGGGAACGGTCCACCATTGGCCAGCTCCAAGGTGTGAGGCTATCCAGCCATCGGGGACAAATCCATGTAACGCCGCTCCAAGGCCCACCCCGATGATGACCCATTTCCATACCCGGCCAAAAATCTCCTGAGCTTCTCGTTTGGCAAACTCGTGGCGCTCGCGGAAGGTGAGTCGTGGAGCCGGGCCTGCCTGAGTATTGGCTTGAGAACTTTGGCCGGTCTGCAACGCTCGGGCGGCAAAGGACTGCAACCAGCGTTCAGCGCGAACAGTATCGAGAAAAAGACCACCCAGCATGCCAACCGCTATACCCACCACCACATATAAAACCGTGAACTTCCAGCCCAGCAGACTTAGCAGCAACAGTATGGCAACTTCATTGATCAACGGTGATGTCAGCAGAAAGGCCATAGTGATGCCTACCGGAATGCCGGCGGAGGTGAATCCCAGAAATACCGGAATGCTTGAGCAGGAACAGAAAGGCGTGATGGCACCAAAGCCTGATGCCAGCAGGTAACCGATGCCACGGTGTTTACCAGCCAGAAAATCCCGCACCCGTTCAACATCCAAAGATGCCCGCAACAGTGCGATGACATAAATCATGATGATCAGCAGCACAAAAATCTTGCTGACATCCTCCACAAAGAAATGCAAAGCACTGCCCAGCCTGGTTGTGGCTGAAAATCCGGCCAGGTCATAAATCAGCCAACTGGCGAAATCTGCAAATATTCCCAACATCGCTCGCGCCCTTGAAAGTGTGTATGAGAGTAGACGCAGGCAGCTGCAAAAGGATGCAGGTTTTTTTAATGGATACAGGCTGAATTAAAACAGCCAGAGTAGGGGAAGGAAGTTTTTCGTTATGGGTTCAGGATGCCGTAGGCGGCACAGTAAAACTGCATACTTGTCCGGTTTCATCGAAGCGGACAGAACAATGCCGGATCAATGATGTCCGCAGGCGCTGGCGGGCTCGCAGTAAGCGCGCTTTGGCGGCAGACAACGACAATTGACGCTGTTCGGCGTAGCTTTTGACCGTCATGTTCAGCAAGTCGCAGTGTTCGATGATGTCGCGATCGGTCTGATTCAATCGGGCGAGGTTACGGCTCAGACATTCGGTCAACCGATCGACGGGTGCTGGTTCTTCCTCCAGATGAGTTATGTCTTCCGGTAGTTCGCTGGTTTCCCGGTGCCGGCGCTGATAGTCGATGAGTGCGTTGCGGGCCACCCGAAACAGCCAGGCGCGGGGCTGGCTGACGGAACAGAATTTGGGACCCTGGGCAATGGCGCGTAAATAGACTTCCTGTAACAGATCTTCCGCCACCGCATCTGCCGATAACCGGTGGCGCAAAAAAGCCCTTAATTGTGCTTCATTCTGACGTATCGCCTGCAACAGACATTTCAAGCGTGCTGTTCCTCTTTGACGCAGTTTTACTCAAACCAGTGACGGGTGCGGTTGGCGAACCATACCAGCGACAACATGACCGGTACTTCCACCAGCACTCCGACCACCGTAGCTAGCGCCGCGCCCGAGTGCAGGCCGAACAACGAAATGGCCACTGCAACCGCCAGTTCAAAGAAATTTGAGGTGCCGATCATACAGGCCGGCGCGGCAATATTGTGCGGTAACCGCATTTGTTTGGCAGCGAGATAAGCGATCGCAAAGATGCCGTAGGTCTGAATCAACAAGGGGATGGCAATCAAACCGATGACCATCGGCTTATCCAGAATCGTTTGCGCCTGGAACCCGAACAACAAAACAACCGTGGCCAGCAGGCCGATGACAGACCAGGGCTTGAAGGCTGCCACAAAAGCCGCCAGTCGGCTGTGGTCGTTGGCTTTGTCCAGCTTGCTGCGGGTAATCGCGCCGATGATCAACGGCAGCACCACATACAACACCACTGACAGCAGCAGTGTTTCCCACGGAACCTGAATATCACTGATGCCAAGTAAAAACGCAGTCACCGGCGCAAACGCAAAGATCATAATGATGTCGTTAATGGAGACCTGTACCAGAGTGTAGTTAGGATCGCCCTTGGTCAGCTGACTCCAGACAAATACCATTGCCGTACAGGGCGCAACCCCCAGTAATATCATGCCGGCGATATATTCAGCCGCTGATTGCGGGTCCACCCAGCCGGCAAACAACACCTTGAAGAACAGAGCGCCCAGCAGCGCCATGGTGAATGGTTTGATCAGCCAGTTGATCACCAGCGTCAGAATTAAGCCCTTGGGTTTTTTGCCCACGTCTTTGAGAGAGGTAAAGTCGATCTGGATCATCATTGGGTAAATCATCAGCCAGATCAGTACCGCCACAACCAGATTGACATGGGCATACTCGATGGCTGCAATCTGACCAAAAACGCCCGGTGCCAGATTTCCCAGCAAAACACCCAAAGCGATGCACAATGCTACCCATAACGATAGATATCGTTCAAACAGTCCCATTCTTCATCGCTCCTATATCGACCGCTGATTGACGCGTGCCGTCAGTTGTTCGGCGCTTTCCACCCGTTCAGAATAACGATCTACCAGATAAGCGTTGTTATCACGGGTCAGTAGGGTAAATTTCATCAACTCTTCCATCACATCGACAATACGGTTGTAGTAACTGGAAGGTTTCATACGGTCCTGATCATCAAATTCCAAAAAGGCTTTGGCGACCGATGACTGGTTGGGAATGGTGATCATGCGCATCCAACGGCCCAACACCCGCAACTGATTGACCACGTTAAAAGACTGCGACCCGCCTTCCACCTGCATGACGGCGAGGGTTTTACCCTGGGTCGGCCGTACGGCCCCAAGGGATAGGGGAATCCAGTCGATCTGGGCCTTCATAATGCCGGTCATGGCGCCATGACGCTCCGGCGAGCACCAGACCTGACCTTCGGACCATATCACCAGTTCCCGCAGTTCTTTCACTTTTGGGTGTTGTTCATCCTCGGTATCCGGCAAGGGGAGTTCCTGTGGGTCGAATATCCGCACTTCGCCACCCATCTGGCTCAATAATCGGGCGCATTCCTCAACAACCAGGCGGCTGAAGGAGCGGGTACGCAATGATCCATACAACAACAGAAAACGCGGTTTATGGTCAGAAAACTGGCGGCTGAAATGGTTGGTATCCGGCACCTGGAATTGTGACGGATCCAAATTCGGTAACGACATATCATCGAGACTCATGACCGCGCTCCCAAGGCTGCCAGGGCTTCGGCCCATTGGGTTTTATCCATTGCGGCGACGGTCAGCAATGCATCCACCCGGTCACTGATGAGCTGGATGGTGTGCCGGAACGCATCCGCGATCTCTGCTTCCGAACCGCTCAGTTTTGAGGGGTCTTCGAGTCCCCAATGAACTTTCAGCGATTTGCCGAACCAGACTGGACAGGCTTCACCGGCAGCGGAATCGCACACGGTGATCACCACATCCGGGGCGAAATCCTCAAATTCATCCCAGGACTGACTGCGCAGATCGGCTGTCGGGATACCGGCTTCTGCGAGATATCTCAGCGACAAGGGATGTACTTCTCCTGCGGGCTGGCTTCCCGCGCTTCTGGCTTCGATCCCGCCAGCGGCTTTGTGGTTGGTAATTGCCTCAGACAGGATGCTGCGGCAACGGTTATGAGTGCAGATATACAGAATTTTCATGATTAGGATTCGCAAATGGTTTGACAGGATGAGGAAAGCCGTTGCAGGCAATCCGCCAGATAATCAGGATTTTGTGTGGAGGTCGTTTCAAGATTCTGCCGTGCCCATTCCGGTAAGGCGGGGTGAAGACGGTAATACATCCATTGCCCCTGACGGCGTTCCTTGACGATATTGCTCTTACGCAGTAGCGCCAGATGCCGTGAAATCTTGGGTTGGGACTCGTCCAGAGCGACCATCAGATCGCAGACGCACAGCACACCTTTCGCTTCGATCAGCAGTAACGATTTCAGCCGGGTTTCATCGGCCAGCGCCTTATAAAAATCAATCGGTGCGAGTGGCTCAAATGACTCGCTCACATGCTTGCTGTTGACCAGCACAAACAAGCGGATGCGTTCGCTGATCTCATGCAGCGTGCGCGCAAATGCCAGAGGATCATCACTGGTTTTCGGGTCAGGAAAATCCCAGGCCATGACCACACCGGCGCCCGGCCAGTGGCGGCATTCCTGGTGGGCCTTGTCGCACAGCGAAATGACATAATCGAATGACTGTCCGGCAAACTCATCCGAATGCTTGGAGCGCAGACCTGCGCATGGAATTCCGGCCCGCTCCAAAGTGGACAGCGTTCGCGGATCAACTTCTTCGGGATGAGTACCGGCGCTATAGACCTCAAAATGATCTCCGGTCATATCCCGGAGCACCGCCTCAGCCATCTGCGAACGGGCAGAATTGCCGGTACAGACAAATAAAACTCTCATGTACACCCTCACAATCGGTGTTATTACCTTGGAGCGCATGATAAAAGTAAAATATATGATTTTCCATATATATGTTTTAATGAATATAAAATACTTACGTGTCAGAGACGCGCAGGTAGATAAAGCCTGGGTGAATGCAGGGTAGTGTCGAGGCCTTGAAGCCCCTAAAAAATGACGACTCAAGCTTAAGATGACATGTAATGATCACGCCCATAAGTCCAAACAACACAGTTAACGGCTTACCCCATCCGCATGCTCTTCAAAAATAGCCGTTAACTCACCGTACCGGGTAAAGCGATAAACGGTCTGCTGATCGGCGCCGTTTTGTCGGTGGCTGACTTGCAACAATCCCTATCCTTCAAAGTGATAACCAACGCAGTGAAAGTCATCCTCAGCGCTGTGTAAGTGGGTCAGGTGGTGTGGTCTGAGGATCACAGACTTGAGCATCTGTTCTCGCCATCGCTTGGTCAGTTTATGCGGTTCCATTGGTTGCACTCCTTTTCGATCAATGTATAGGGGCATTGACCTTACTACCGAGTTGGCTTGATTCCGGGAAACAGATAGAAATTAACCTTTCTTAACCGCTGTTTTATGCAATACAACTATCGATTTAATTGAGGTGACGATAGTAAGGAACATCGAATGAACAGCCATCCTCAGATAGGACATAACCGATACAGAGGGTTTGACGTTGTCAAAATCTCTGCCCGCACAGGTATCGTTGTGTGTGGCGATTCTTTGATGGAGGGGGTGTAATGCATCACTTGAGCGCGTGAAGGCATTAGAGCTGGAAGCACATGACATTCAGGTTAGTGTTCAGCCGGAACAAGTGCGTCAGACCGCCCTGGACGTTACCGTGTCGCACGATATCGTCCCGGATATCTCGCTGCCGATAAATCAATTCCGGTAAGTGCCACATGCCTGTTCCGTCAGGGCCACAAAAATAGTTCTGGGCGGATACGTGGGGTACTTGTGCATGCTGGCCAGGATCAGTCCGTTTCGTTCGGCGCGTTGGTCACTGAAATACCAATCGGCTACACATTGTCCTTGTTCCGTGCTGTTGGCGGCAGACACTTAAATGACTACATCTATTGCACCCTCAATCCAGAATTTCTGATGTGCTTCCGGTAATGCCAGAAAATCCTGATGGGTAAATGTTTCAGCCTGAACCGTGATAGATCCTGCCAAGCCAGTGATCAATATCATTAATAATAAAAAGTTCCTTAACTCATTTTTGAAAGTTGGCAAAGGTATAATACTGCGTCAGAAACAAGGGGGTGAGACTGTCCCTCCACACACATCAATCGCCTTGACCCCTTGTGCAGGCGTACTAACAGTAAGATAGAGCGGGAATGTCAACTTTCAAAGAATAGTTAATCATGAAGTTTTGGCATCCGCTCACAGCGAAGTCACCCGGTCATGATGCGCAAAGGACATAATGAAAATCATCCCCGCAAAGGCGCATCCATTAAAGTCCAGCCTATTCGCAACCTTGAATCCATTGAGCAGATCAAAGCCAGGCTCCAGTCCCAGCCTCGGAATTTATGTCTGTTTACCCTGGGCATTAACACCGCCTATCGGGCCAATGAATTACTGTCCCTGACCATTGGGCAGGTCAGCCATCTGAAGGCTGGGGATATTCTGGATATCAAACAATCGAAAAACAGTCAGTATCGTTTAACCATTTTGAACACCACCACAGAGACCAGTATTCAAAACTGGCTGGCCTACCACCCTAAACGTCACCATTCCAATGCATCACTATTTTTATCACAACGGCGTAACCGCGCCCTGAGTGTTGCTGCTGTAAATCGACTGGTGAAACGCTGGTGCCGGGATGCAGGCTTGCCGGGCAATTTTAGTTCACATACCTTGCGTAAAACGTGGGGCTACCACCAGCGAGTCTATAACCATGCGTCTGTTGCCATTCTCATGCGTGCTTTCGGCCATGCGTCCGAAGCCCAGACCCTGGATTATCTCTGCATCCTGCCGGATGAAATCCGGTCTTTGTATCTGACTTTGGAATTGTGAGGCGAGAAAATCTGTGGAATAACTGAACCTGTGATTGTGTGATAGGCGAATATTCTACTATGCTGAAATAGCCGCTTGCGACCCAAAGCGGACATAAATTATTAGATATATTAAAAATCTGATGGATACAAAATTTTTTGTGTCAGATTACAACAATGAGAAGGAGAGGGCTTTGAAGGAAGGAAATCCAGTTGAAATGAAAATACAACTCACCTTATGTGTGAGTATATACGTTAGGATACTACATGGATGATTCACAGTTCATAGATTACTTTGTTCAAAACTCCAGGCACCTTATGTGGTTTCTCGGAGCGGGTACATCTAGGACTGCGGGAATGCCCACGGCCACCGATCTTATATGGAATTTAAAGCGGCGTTACTATTGCCTCCAAGAAAATCAAGATATACAACGGCACGACATTAGCAAATCAGCCATTCAACAACGAATACAAAGTTATATGGATAGCCAAGGATTTCCTGCTCTTTGGAGCAACGAGGAATATTCCTTTTATTTTGAACTTATTTTTGACGATGATTATGCCACCCAACAAGCTTATATTAATAAAGCACTGTCGCCGGAAAGAATATCCCTCAATGTCGGTCACCGAGCTTTGGCGGCACTTATTGAACTTCAAAAAGCGAGAGTTATTTTTACCACCAATTTCGATGAGGTTATAGAAACTGCTTACGCAGGAGTTAGCGGAAAATCTATATCACCCTTTCATCTTGAAGGCTCATATGCAGCTTTAGATGCCTTAAATACTGAGAATTTTCCGATCTATGCAAAAATCCACGGAGATTTTAAATACAGGAGCATAAAGAACCTGTCTCAGGATTTGCAGAGCAATGACGCTGAAATACAAAAATGCTTTATAGCGGCTGCATGCAGGTACGGCTTGGTCGTTTCAGGTTATAGCGGTAGAGATTCAAATGTTATGTCGATGTTTGAAGCCGCCATGAATCAAAATAATGCATTCCCTCATGGACTGTTCTGGACAGTTCCGAGATTATCATCCGCAGAAAAGCCAGTCTTAGAGCTAATCGAAAGGGCCAGGGATAAAGGCATTAATGCCAATCTGGTCGAGACTGGAACCTTCGACATAATGTTATCGAGAATTTGGAGACAAATAGAAGACAAACCAGACAGCATTGATAGTAAGGTTAAAAATTCGGGTTTTCTCGCAGTTAACATTCCGATTGGTAATCCTGCCAAGAATTTCCCTATCTTGAGGACCAATGCTCTTCTTATCATCGACGTTCCTACAAGATGTGGTTGTTTACTATCATGCGGGATTAACAGCTATGCGGATTTAAAAGCCAAATTAATTGATCATAACCCTGATACTGTATTGGCCTATACGGATAAAGTCCTATTTTGGGGTGATTTCAATGAAGTAAATAAAATAAGTAATAATAAGGAGACCGCGAAACAAGGTTCGGAAGCCTTTTCAAACGAAATCGAAGCTTTTCAAAACTCAACCATACTAAAATCCTTTCTTGAAGAAGCATTGGCAAATGCTCTTATAGAGGGCAAGCCTCATCTCCTTCTAAGAAAAAGAAACGGGGTTTACTACGTTGTGGTTAATCATGAATATAAGAATATTGGTGAGTTCTCGGAGCTTCGCAATATTCTGGGTTACAAAGAGAAACCAGGATACATAACCGGCACAGTTAGCGGAGTGCAAAATACGCACTGGGCTGAATCCACGTCCGTAAAATTGGATTTTCGTGATGGCAAGCCATGGCTTTTATTGCGTCCTGATATCTGGGTATCTCCCATGAAAAACCGAGAGAGTGCCATTGATTTTCTATATAAGCGAAAGATAAGACGCTATAACAATAAATCTTACAGTCTTCTGGATGCATGGATTGAAATTCTGTTTGGGATATCCGGAGGAAAGGAAAATGCATGCATTGAATACAGACCTAAAAGCGCTGCACCTGCCTCATTTACTATCGCGTTAAGAACAGCTTATAGTGGAAGGGAAAGCGATAATGCCTAATAACGTATCCGAGCTATCGGCGCATAAAGTACTACCGGAACCACGATTATTGTTTTCCGGCAGTAAAACAGATACGCATCCGCTAAGAGGATTAGTCCAACACGGTCCATACAGCAATGATCTTTCTTTTCCTAAACAGGTCAGGCTTGCCTGTCTCGCACCGAATGAACATCTGGCTCAATTAGACAGGCTAATAAGCGAGCTCAAAGGAAGCGCCAAAGTCCAAGATGCGCCGAATTACTATCTACCTTATGACGGCTTTCAAACGGTTTTTAGAACGCCACTTCCGGATGTTGAAGATAGTTTGAAATTCTCTACGTCAAATGAATGTAACTTACTTGCCGCAAATAGGGATGGCGCTGCACTTGTCGAAAATATGTTGCAGAGCATTGGTGGATTAATCAGAGGGCGAAACAGATTTGACGTACTACTTATTTACATTCCACCTTCGTGGAGTGAGTGTTATGAGTATGAAAACTTTAATTTACACGACGCCATTAAAGCTCAGTTAGCTCAACACCTTATACCCGTTCAAATCATCAATGAAAAAGCCTTCACACGACCATGTAGGGCCAATGTGATGTGGGGTCTTAGTATAGCCATATATGCGAAAGCTGGAGGAATACCTTGGAAATTAGCCGATTTTGATAAAGATGAAACTTATATCGGCCTTAGTTATGCCATGAAACAGCATCAAGATGGAGTCGAATATACGACTTGTTGTAGCCAGATATTTGATCCGGACGGAACTGGTTTCGAATTTGTTGCCTATGATACCAAGGAGTATACAACAGACCGAAAAGGTAATCCTTACCTCTCATATCAGGAAATGCAGTCTGTTCTCTCTCGCAGTTTACATTTATACCAAAATGGCCACAGCGGAAGGATTCCAAGAAAACTCTATATTCATAAATCTTCAGAATTTACGGAAGAAGAAATCCAGGGTGCATTTGATGCCTTCGGGGAAAAGACCGAAATTGAATTGATACAGGTCGTCAAAAGTGTACCTTGGTATGGCTTGAAAGTAGATAAGACTGAATCACAAAACAAAAAGAGTATTTTTCCCGCAGGCTATCCCATTGAAAGAGGGACGTACCAACCGATCAGCGGAAACGAATGCCTGTTATGGACTCAAGGAAGCGTAACGGGTGTAAATATGCAAAGGTCTAACCAGCCAGTGTTCAAAGAGGCTGCCCTTAAAGCAACACCCAATCCGATTTTACTGAGGCGATTCTCAGGCGATGGTGGCTGGCACGATAGCTGTAGCAGCGTCCTATCACTTACTAAAGTCGATTGGAATAATAACACCTTGTATAAAACACTACCTGCATCATTAGAGTATTCCAAAACCTTTGCAGATGTCGTTAAGCATTCGGGGGATATCGTTAATGATGTTTACGACTATCGGTTCTTTATGTAGTAGCACCCAATTGCCGCTTATTAATTTTTTAAAAGGATAAATAGTAATTGTTAGAGTTAAAACAAAAATCCAGTTTTAGTCTGCATAAGAAAGGAACACATGAATTTATAAAGCTTGAGGTTAAAGCAGAGGAATTTCAAAATCTTGTTTCAGGGCTTATGGGTCTAATTCCCGAGCATTATGTAGACCCGATTTATGTAGCACGTACCTTGGAGCGTCTAGGAAAACATGCTGCCGCTGAGAAATTAAAAATAAAGATACCGGAAGCAAAGAAGATTCGTTCAGGTGATATAGGGGAAATCGCAGCAACGGATTATATCGAGGATGAAACGCTTTACACCGTTCCAATTAGAAAACTTCGTTGGCGTGACCATAGAAATATGGCTATGCGAGGGGATGATGTCATTGGTATTTTATTCAGCCGACAGGACAACACAATAAAATTTTTGAAAACAGAAGCAAAAGGCAATAAAGCCCTAAGCACAGATGTTCTTGAAAAAGCCAGAGCAGAGCTTGATCTTAATGATGGATTACCCGCGCCCCATGCGTTGAGCTTCATGTCTGAGCGCCTTAATACAATGGGTGAGTATGAACTTGCTGATCGTATTGAAAAAGCACAACTGGTAGATGGCATTCAAGGCAACCAAGTTGAACATTTGCTTTTCACTTTTACACAATCCAATCCAGACTCTCTACAAAAAGCGGCGTTTGATGGGTATGGTGGCAACATCAAGCAAAACTCCGTAGGAGTTAAGATCGATAATCATCAGAAGTTGATTGCGAGCGTTTATCAAGGAGTTTTAGATGGCCTCAACGATTGAAGAAGTTGAGGCGCTGATCAGAAGCGCTTTAGCGGGAGGCTATAGAGGGCGATTACTTGAACGTGGCCTTGCTAGATCAATGATTTGGCAAGAAGGTGAACTACCCCAAGATGCGCCACGCTTTGCCAGAAGCCTTTCTTATGACTTGCTCTCATATGGGTATTCACTTTTATCTCTGGCTTTACGATTAAAAGAGCTAGGTGGTAATGACAATCTTTGCAGAGAAGCTTTTGAAAAATCAGCTTCTGCCATATCAGATGTTGTTGATAATGGCGATCCAGATAATCCGGAGAAAGGATTTCATAAAGTATTATCAGCCTCTGCCTATCACTTGGGGCGATATTCCGCAAAAGCTTACTCCTTAATTAATAGAAACTTGGAAGGTGAAAACTTATCTGAAATAGAAAGAACGCTGTGCCTTTTGATATTACGAAGATTTGATGATCTGGAAGCTTCTGTAATAAACTGGAAACTATCTGGAAAAGGGGCTGATGAAGGCTTAGCCGAACAAATAGAAACGCAGTTAAGTAGCTTTTCAGAAAATATTGATAGCGATAATCCCCCTCAGGAATTTGGCGTTTCATCCGTAGAAATACCAATCATAAATCAGGCCATAACGGATAGTTATTTTTCAGCTATCTTTGAATTTATTTTCGCGCTAGAAACAGGAAGTCAGCCGCTAAAAGATTTTGCCGTTACACGGCTGGAAAACTCTTTATCTATTTGTGGAGAGTTAAACCTTCTACCTCAATGGTGGGTATTTAGAATATCAAAATATCTCATAGATGATTTATGGGAGTCTAGTTTTCACAAGGTGTTACCTGTTACCCCTGAACATCCCAATAGCGCTGAATGGGCCATGTTGCGATGGCTTTTTATTGCCTCATTATTCAAGCGGAAAAAATCGGAAATTGACCTTTGGCCTTCTCAAATTGAAGGTGCTAAACGTGCCGTAAATGAATTTGATGACCTTGTTGTTTCATTACCCACCAGTGCTGGAAAAACAAGAATAGCTGAATTATGCATTTTGCGCTGTCTGGCATTAGGGAAACGCATTCTTTTTATAACCCCCTTGAGGGCATTATCAGCGCAAACAGAAAGCTCTTTGAGAAAGACATTCCAGCCCCTTGGCAGGACAATTTCTACACTTTATGGAAGCATTGGTACAAGTGATTTTGAACAGGATGTATTGAAATCAAACGATATCGTTGTTGGTACGCCCGAAAAGCTAGACTTTGCTCTTAGAAATGATCCATCACTGATTGATGATATTGGGTTAGTCATACTTGATGAAGGTCACATGATCGGACTAAACGAGCGTGAGATACGTTACGAAGTCCAGATACAGAGGCTATTGAAGCGAGAAGATGCAGAAAGCAGACGCATTGTCTGTCTTTCAGCCATATTGCCAGATGGCGATCAATTCGAGGATTTTGTGAATTGGCTACGTAAGGACGCTGATGGTGAGGCTGTATTATCGGTTTGGCGCCCAACAGATTTGAGGTTTGGCGAGGTTGTCTGGCAGGTAAATTCAGGCCAAATTAATTTTATCATTGGTGAGGAAAATCCATTTATACCTAGATTTGTGCAGCCATTTGTTCCGCCTTTACCAAATCCCGGATATCGTACAAAAAAATTTCCCGCCAGCAATAAAGAACTGACACTAGCAACAGCTTGGAAGCTTACAGATGATGGCCATACTGTACTCATTTACTGCCCTCTTAAAAAATCTGTAAATAGTTTTGCAAATGATATTATCGATCTACATAAGCGAGGAGCATTGGCCTCTGTTTTATCAGTTCCAATGCAAAGAATAGAACTTGCCATTTCATTAGGTAAAGAATGGCTTGGAGAATCACACGCGATTGTTGAATGTCTAAAGATAGGTGTAGCTGTGCATCATGGGAATTTGCCGACTCCCTTTAGGAAAGAAATGGAAAAGTTATTACGTGAGGGAATTCTTAAAATAACGATATCTTCACCCACGCTTGCGCAAGGATTGAACCTCGCCGCCACTGCGGTGATTATCTATTCGCTAAGCCGGAACAGAAAAACAATTGATGTATCGGAATTCAAAAATGTGATTGGCAGAGCCGGAAGAGCTTTTATCGACACACAGGGCATTGTCCTTTATCCAATTTTCGAACAATACAATAAAAATCACAGAAAATGGATAAAACTGATCTCGGATACAAATGCCAGAAACATGGAAAGTGGCTTGGTGTTACTTGTCAGCCAATTATTGGTTCGGATGAGTGAGAGCCTTGGAAGCCGTAATATTGATGAACTGATTGAATATGTGGCAAATAATAGGTCCTTAGACTTCCCTGAAATCGAAAACGAAGATAAAGAGCAGGTAGAAGAAAACCAGAATGCGTGGAAAAGACATGTCGTCAACCTTGATACAGCCATTCTTAGTATGCTCGGTAGCGAAGAAATAGATATTGAAGACGTGGCTGACACACTTGATTCTGTCCTTGACTCATCGTTATGGGAGCGCCGACTTAACCGTCTTGACAAAAACGACCTTAAAACCCTTTATGAGTCTTTAATAACAGAACGTGCCAAGCACATCTGGGAAAACAGCACCGCTCCGCAAAGGCGGGGTTATTTTCTAGCAGGTGTTGGGCTAGAAACAGGTCGTCAACTTGACGTGATCGCATCTCAGGTAAATGTCCTTTTGGTGAATGCCAACGGATATATTTTGAATGAAGACGAGGATTCAGCAATAGCAACCATCATACAGTTGGCAGAGTTTGTATTTACAATATCTCCTTTTGCACCTGACAAACTGCCAAATAACTGGAAAGCTATATTAACCTGCTGGCTACAAGGAAAATCACTGACAGAAGAACACTTCACAAATATTGATGATGCTCTCCAATTTGTTGAGGACGGTTTAATCTATCGCTTACCGTGGGGACTAGAAGCCATACGTGTACGAGCGAGTGCCAATAATGAAAGTTTTAGTGATGGAACATCCTTAGATGATTACGAGTTGGGATTAGCCGTTCCTGCAATAGAAAATGGCACTTTAAATAGAAGTGCTGCAATGTTAATGCAGGCAGGGTTTAGCTCCAGAAAAGCTGCGATAAATGCGATTGAAACTACAAATGCTAACTTTGCTAATAGTAATGAACTAAAGGTTTGGCTGAATTCAGATCAGGTATTTGATCTTTCTATTGTTGGTGATTGGCCAACACCTGAGACTTCAAGTTTATGGTGGGATTTTGTTCTTGGTTTTCAGCCGTCCTCCGAGTCTGTATGGTCATCTTCACCTACGCAAAGCTCTGTTATTTGGCGAGAGGGTTTTACAGCCGTCGCTGGTGCTCAAATGAAACTGTGGGGCAATGGTGATGACTTGACGCTAGTATTGTCCTCAGAGGGTGAAAATGTTGGGCATTTGAACGCAAGATACTCTTTGTGCGATAAAGGTGTTTATTTTGTTCAAGTGAATGGCAATCCAAATTTTGTCGATATCATTTACTGGGGACCAAGTGCAGACCCATTTGTAATACATTAGAGATTTTCGAGTAATGTCCGCTAATGGCCGTAGGCTGATTGTTTTTTAATATGCTATAAAATTCTTGGCAGTCAGAATTAGACGTCATCCGTTTAGTTTCGGGAAATGCGGCTACCGTCTAGTAAGCTGTTATGTATAAATCACACTGAAAGGAGGATGTGTTGAAAAATATAGGATTTAACTTTACAACCAATGACTTTAGATATTGCGTGCTTGAGAAAAATGGAGCCGATGTCACATTTGTTGAGAAAGACAAGATCAGTTACCCTAAAGCACTAGATGTGGCATCTACCGCCGGGTGGCTTGAAACCCAGATTTGCTTGCTTCTTGATAAGCATACTCCCAATGCAGTTGGCTATAAGCTGCCATTAACGCACAGCTCAACAAAGCCAATTCAGAATTCTATCTTCCCACTCGGGATTTTAAATCTGTGCTGTAACAAGAAAAATATCTCAATCGGTCATTTTACCAGTCAAGGTATAAATGCAACAAAATTTGGCCTTACGAAAAAAGATGATGTTTATGCCTATGTAGATGCTCACATCGGCCAGCATCGACCATATTGGGATAAAGCGACTAAAGACGCGGCACTGGTTGCATGGTTCCTATTATGAAAAAGCCTGACAAGATCAGAAAATTTGATGTCGTTAATTTTTTAGGAAATGGGAATTTTGGTTTTGTATTTCAAGCCTATGACCCTCTCCTGAAAGCCGACAGGGCCATAAAGCTAATAAAAGTTCCGAAACCTGAAAAGTTTGTGGAAGCCGTTAAAGAAGCTCAAACACTGGAAGCTTGTAGACACAAGCATATCGTTGATGTGAAAGAAGTTGATGTCTTCGTTTATGAAGGTACTCCGTGCGTTTACATAGCTATGGAATATTTGGCGAAAGGCTCAATTCAAAAACATTTAGAAAATCGATTTATTTCTATCCAAGATTCGCTGAGAATCGTATCTGAAGCTCTTTTGGGGTTAGAACATGCCCACAATAGCAATGTGCTTCATAGAGATATTAAGCCTGGGAACATCTTGTTTGGAGATAATGGGGAGGCGAAATTATCAGACTTCGGGTTGGCGCTAGACTACCATGTTGACCCTTCAGATACGATGGGTTATCGACCTCACCAGCCACTAGAGGTCATAGAAGGTAATCCCATGGATAAACTTAGCGATGTATACGCTATGGGTATTACTTTATTTCGACTCATAAACAATATTCCCATGGTTGAATTCAACTTTACAACAGTCGGTGAGTGGCAAGCAGCTGTAAAAGCCAATAAGTATCCAGAAAGGTGCTATCAGCCTTATATCCCAAGAAAAATAAAGACGGTTATAAACAAAGCCATTAACAATGATCCTAGAAAGCGGTTTCAAAGTGCAAGCGAGTTCAGGCAAGCATTAGAAAAGATTGGCATTCCTATTGATTGGCGGCCAATTGATAATGACTCATGGGTAGGCACTGGGATTAATGGCGAAAGCTATGGGCTTCAAAAGCAACGTAAAAAGAATGGATGGATTATTGAATACAAAAAAAATGGAAGAAAAGTGAAAGAAAATTGCCACAAAGAACTATCTGATAGTCAGGTAGCTTCTGAGTTCTTCAAAATAATTAGCTCAAACAATGCATAAACGCATGTTGTCGGACTGGTTTTACGCTACTCTCCAAACCAGCCACAAATGCGGGCGTTAAAAGTCCACTTTTGGCCGCAAACTGTTAAGGGGAATATATCTTGCCACCAAGAAAACCAAAAGCAGAACCGACAATTGATTACCACTTAAGCTCAGCATTTAAAGACGACGACATCATTAGCCTAATTTTAAAGGGTCATCTAGTGATCGAAGCTATGACTGCTAAAATATTAGAGCATATTGGTTTCGGTGATGAAATTTGGAAATGGTCATTTCCCAAAAAAATCGATGAATGTGTGGCTAATAGCCCAATGCCTCAGTGGATTGGAAATATCTGTCTTGATATTAACGAAATCAGAAATGATTACTGTCATTCATTAGGGCACCAAACCACCTTTGATGAAATATTTGAATATGTTCAAAAATGGTCTGAATCTGGCTTAGAATACACTGATGAAACGATATACAGTGATAAAGTCTATTCAGAAGAATGTTACGGACTAGAGGGAATTCTTACAGAGACTTTGTCGAATACAATGTTTGAAATTAATGAAGTTTTTAGTGCGCTAGGTATAAAAGAAACATACTTGGCTTAATGTCCGCTCTTGGCCGAATGTTGATAATTTGATTGGAATATAAATGTCAAAAGGTAATCTTTTCGAGGAATCAATTTCAGTCGATAGACAACATCCTCAATTCATTTCTTTGTTAAATTCTGAGGTGCATGGATGCGCTAGAGAATATATTAATAGCACATTTGAAAAAATGGGTGATCCCAATGGAAGTTTTATCAAGTACTTTCAGGGTAGTGGATTTCATTCTCGCTTATTTGAGCTTGCATGCTTTGCCTACCTTGAAGAGTGTGGTCTAAAAATTGATCGAAATTATGAAAATCCTGATTTTATTGGTGTGTCGGAAAATGTTGGTTTGGCTATTGAGTGTGTTACGGCAAATCCATCCAACGGGCAAAAAACAGATATATCACTAACTCAGATGGTTAATTATGCGAATGGCGAGTTAATGGATAAAATTACCCATGAAGTACCCAAAAGACTTGGACGCATTTTGTGGAAAAAGCTAAATCACCATTATCAAGACTTGCCGCATTGTCTAGGATTGCCTTTAGTATTAGTTATTGCTCCTTTTTTCGAAGGCGGATCGCTTCTATATACAGATCATTGCTTAATTGAATATCTTTACGGATCGCCGGAGGGAGACAATTCACAAGACGCTTTTTTTGGAAAAGATAAATCAAGACATATCAGTGCAGTGTTGTTTTGCAATAGGTTTACTGTTTCTAAGTTTCTTCGTATTTCGACAGATTTTAAAGGACTGAACGATTATAAAACCATCCTGTCAGGGTATGCCTACCAATCGATTGATGTTGAAAATTACCGATTAATTCATTTCTCAAGAGTTCTTGGAGATGAAAATACCCCAGAACTTTGGAGCGAAGGTGTGACATTGTACGAGAACCCCAACGCTGCTATCCCGCTTGAAAAAGAAGTTCTTAAGTGTTCAAGCAGAATATATGTTGAAGATGGGTATGTGTGTCGTGACGTTTACGGTTTTCACCCGTTGTCTTCCAGCACAATTTTGCATGCGGTAAGTTCTACTTGAATGTCCGCTTATGGTCGGAACCTGAAATTTTAATCAGCACAATATTTATTCATGATAATTCACCTTTTTGCACCACATTTTGCATCACAAATCGCACTACAAAACTATTCTCGCAAAAGATAAAATCAATGAAATAGGGGAGAGCTGACAAACAATCGGCTCTCTCCGTGTCCGCTACTTTTCTCCTTATTTAAAAAACAAAACATACTCAAAAGCAAGAAAACATAAGGCTTTGCGCATTATTTTATTGACTAACCGCGTTCCAGGTGCAATAAGTAATCTTATGTTTTGCACTACAGAACACACTACAATTTGCACCACAAACGAAAGCAAGGATGATGAAGTATATGAAGAAAAGAGGACGGCGCTGTCATTACGTCCGACGAATACCCAAAGATATTCAGCACATCGATACCCGCGAATTAATTCAAATATCTCTCAAAACCGATTCATTATCTTTAGCGCAGCAACGCGCCGCTACCTTGGATAAACACATTTTAGAATACTGGCAAAATCTGATTACCACACCAGACAAAGCGCACTAACAATTTGAACAAGTTGTAAAGATCGCTCGTCTGCACGGGTTTGGATATAGCACGCCTACCCAAATAGCTCACTCTTCGTTAGAGAATATTGTCGGTCGCGTTATGGCTGCACAACGAGGAAGTACGCCCATGCAATCGAAATTCTTGCTTGGTGGCGTTAAAAAACCTGATTTACCGTTATCTGAAGGGCTGGAAGCTTTCTGGAGTCTGAGCAGATACAGGCTGCTGGGCAAACAAGTCTGAAAACCAGATACGCAAATAGTGGGGGAGAGATGAAAATCTCTCTCTACGTTGAAGACGAGGTTTTGGTTTTGATGGTAAGGATGTGCGATCAGTCTTTCGCTTTAAAAGGAGTCTTTTCTTTGTTTTCCATGATTTTTCCCTTCAAAGAGTAAATCGAAACTGATATATAACTCTATGATATTTTGTGAAGATCGAGTTGAGCACTATGGTCACAAACTAATGAGGATTATTGGAAAAACACCACTTTCAATCACCGGCGGGTGACTCGAAAAAGCCCGTGCAACTTCTGCAAGTGTTAAAGCTATATGAGTGAATCAAGAGATAATTTTTGTAGCGAGTTGAAAGCTAAATTCCCAGAAGTAGAAAAACTGGCTAACTTAGAATACCAGAAGCAATGGGCGGACTATGATGATGAGTTCTACTCTTATACGTGGTTTGAAGCTCTTGCAAATGCCTTGAATGGTGAAATGCAGAAGCTCGTAAAACCCGAGAAATATACGGAATTATTTGAATTCATCCGGTTCTCGTACATGACGGGCACTGAGGACGTTAAAAAAACAATAGACGTAGCATTTGTTGAAAATTTGTTTTGGCAAATACCTCCAGAAAAAGCAAAACCATATTGGGAAAAACTACCCGATATCTTAAAGGACTTATACATTGGTTTTCACCAACGTAGACCCTAGCACAAGCAGGCACTCTATGCCTTGGATGCGCAACAAGTTACTCGCTATTTATGCGAGCGTTAGGAAGCAATAAATTTGAGGATTCAAGGGTTAAAATTGAAGAAAAAGGAAAGAACGTATCTATTGAAGGGCCACACTCCGAGTTTGATCTGGAGGGCTTGGAAAGGTATAGCGAAATAGAGAAACTGGCACTCACTAGGCTAACAAATCTCATAGTGAAAATTGCGAAAGGCTGATGCAGTCTGAAATCAGTTAAAGAACTGTTTCTCTGGAGTTCGGTTAATAGAACGGCAGTGAGGTATGTGATCACTATACCGGACTTAGAAGTACTGGGTATCCTTGAAATTCGTAATCCTGGAAAACTGGTGAACTTTTCTGAGGCCGTCGAGTTACAAGAATTCCGATGCAGCCATTATATGAGCGAAGCTTATCTTTTAGAAATATCTAATCCTCCCAAAATACGGGAGATTGGCGCACAAAACTCAGCAATAACTAAGAGAGCGAGATGCGTTGGCGTAGCATCGTCAGTTGAGTATGGTCACATCGTCCCTGAACATGGTTATCGCACAAAACACGATCTATGGCCATTGTTAACCCCAGTCGTTTGTCAATTTCTCTGAGCAATAACATTCCACCATCGGAAGAGATCTCACCGCGTTTAAAACTCACGTCGACTTTATGGTGTTTGACGGGTGGAAAAGAGAACGAAGTCTGGTAGCATTCTATCATCTCGGAGCCGCTCTTATTTTGTGTGTTAGCACCTATAAAATAAGGCCAACTCGGTTCCATGGTCCAATTTTGATGAAATATTCGGGCTAGTTGAAGAGCTTGAAGAATATGAAGAACAGAATTGTGCTGAATGAAGTTTAGAAATATAACTAGGCCAGACGAAATTGCTCCTTCGGGGTTGGGTCTTCGCATTACATGTTCAGCCCTGTTACGGCGGCCTTATGCTTTGAATTCATATTTACGGATCAGGAATCGATGGATTATTTTATATATTTGGGTATTTGTATTGTGGCGACAGCTAGCCCTGGGCCAGCGATATTTTTGTCTATTAAGAATGGCGCGAAATATGGGTTTGCAAGAGCGATTATAGGTGTCGTCGGCAATGTTGTAGCAATGCTCACTTTGGCCTCAGTGTCGGCGGTAGGGTTAGGAGCCGTAATTCTGGCATCTCCGTTTTTGTATACTGGTATAAAAGTTATAGGTGGCTTGTATCTGATTTATCTAGGTATAAAGGCATGGTGTTCTAAGCCCATATTTCATGCTAAAAATGCTGAAAAATTAGCATTTTCAACACCCAGTCGTTTAAAAGTATTTAGCGAGTCCTATGTGGTAGGTATCAGTAATCCCAAAGCTATCGCCTTTTACACGGCTCTATTTCCTCAATTTATCAATCTAGATCAGCCAGTTTTCTTACAGTTTGCTTTATTGGCCGGTACATTTGCCATATGTTCATTCTCGTTTCTGACCATATATGTTGTATTGGCCTCTAAATTGAGAAATCACCTAGAGAAAAGAAAAACGTTAGCGTGGTTTAATCGTATTACTGGCGGTGTCTTCATAGGGTTTGGTACTGCGCTTGTTTCCAGTAACCATGTATAACAATAGATACATACTGATGTGACCGCTTTTATGTATGTCGTTACATTAAACGCGTTCTGCAGTATGTATAGGTGAGTACAGCATTAGTGGCTTCCATGTGAATTGATGTTGGTAGCTCTGTGGTTGTTTTTTCAGTGTTTCCTCCGATCCCCATAGTCTATTTGGTTTGCTTGGTGCTAAAAGGTATAACAATAATAAAGCACTGAGTTAGCAAGAAAATTGTTGAAAACTCAATTTGACCTATAGCCAATGGGCTGTTTTGTACATTCGTAACTGGTATGAGAAACGTTTAATTCTTCATCTGGAATTCTGGTTAAAAAATGACAGGTTGGAAAAGAGCTGTCATTAGTATTTCCACCAGTGAGGACATGAACAACTATCCTGTTTGGTTTTCATTTTCACTATACCTGCTTTTAACTCATGGCGCTGGCTCATTCTTATTCAGTATTCCATTGTTGTTTGTTGTATCGGTATTATTGGTATCGATTAAGCGTAAAAACAAGAACAAACAAATGTCCCCATATGGGGGTTAGTTAATTTTGGGCAGATTTGCTAACAAACAACTGCAGCAGCTCAAATGACGCTGTGCTTCAATTGTCCGATGAGTTGGGTATTGTGCTTCGTCAGTAGAGATAACCACGTTGTGTACATATTTAATGTCGATAGAACGTTTGTAAGGAATGGTGATAGTAAACGTATTCCGATTCCAAATGTTATCGAGCATATCAAGGCGCTAATTGTTCAAAGTGCGCGAATGTACTTCTGGAGTTCTGGTGGGTGCTGAATATGCCGAAAATAGCGCAGTTGAATTTGGTGCTGGGCATTGTGTTCTGGTTTCCTACCTAACCTGAATTATCTAGGTGACGTGCAAATTCATAAGTGGCGGACTTCAGCAAACGAATGCAACGGCAACACTATCGAAACCTATAAAGAGAAAATAATTGAGCAGCAGTTAAAAATATAACAAGGGGCCTCTGAAAAATAGGAATAGTTTTGATGCAGGCGAGGAAGCGCCACTCGCAACACCGCAGTTTACTGGTGTAAATGAGGATGTGAGACGGGGGCTGACAACGTCCTGCGTGAAAATAGGCCATTTTTCAGAGGTTCCCAAAGTGCTTAAAGGAGATAAAAAATGGGCCTCATGATGCGCTATTCGCTGTTTGTCCTGCTTTTTTATGTGTGTTCATCGGCATGGGCTAGTCATACGGTTAAACATTACTCTGATCTTATTTGGGCCAGTCCGAAAGGGTTTGATTTAACCCTGGATATCGTTGTACCCGAAACCCAAACCCAGGCTAAACCGGTGCTGGTGATTTTTCATGGCGGCGGTTGGTTACTCAATAATAAGTCCATTATGCGGGACTTAGCCGATGCGATTGCTACCCGTACTGACGTGATTACCGTCAATGCCAATTACCGTTTGCTGGGGGATCTCAATAACACCACCACCATCGACGAACAGATTGATGATGCCATGGGGGCGGTGCTGTGGGTGAAGGATCATATTAGGACTTATGGTGGCGACCCTGACAAAGTGGCCGTTACGGGTGATAGTGCTGGTGGGTATTTGGCGGCGATGGTCATGCTGGCGGGTCGCAATCTGAGCAATGATGGTTTTATCAACAAGTCGTTAGGTTTTACGCCAACTTATTTGCCCAAGGGGCTTACGGCGGAACAGGTTGGCAGTCAGGATGGTTTAAAGCTCAAGGCGGCGATTTTAAGTTATACGGGATACACCTTAGTTGATGCGGCCAAAAATGGTTTTGAAACGAGCAGTAATCCCTTCTGGCATTGGGCTCACGTCAAACCTCGTGGATTTTTTGGTGACAACATCAATGTCAATGACAACCCTGAGTACTACCAGGCTGTTTCGCCGGTTCACTATATGGTCAGTGCCGAAGACTACCCATTACCTCAGCAGCTTGTGTTGCTGGGGGCAGAGGATACCGTTATTCCGTCAGCAGAAGTCGAAGGCTATGTGGTAAGCATGAAGAAACTGGGACAGCCGGTCGACTTTATACTTTACCCCCAAAAAGCCCACGGCTTTTTAGACAGTGGCTGTAACGATTATAACCATGGTTGTTTCAAGGAGCTTTCCGAGCCGGCAGTGACCGACATGGTGACGTTTTTGGATCAGGTTTTTGATTTGTAATGTGTTTTTTCGGTCTTTCAACGAGCCTGTTAAACCGGCTTGTCGCCAATTGCATCAATTTGGACTTCATTATGAGCAGACTACTCAACAATAATAAATCACTACTTTGTCACTTTGCAGAGTCCGGCAATAGTGTGCAGCGATATTGTCCGCCGACCATCATAAAAACCGGTTTACTGCATGCTCTTATGGTGGGCGTTATGCTGCAATTTGCCGGCGTGACTGTACACGCTGATACGCAAAATGGGCCGCCCAAATATCAGGATACATCGGTTGATTTTCACGCCCGCGCCAAAGATTTAGTCTCCCGTATGACCTTGGAAGAAAAACTCCCACAGCTGATTAACGACGCACCGGCTATTCCGCGTTTGGGCGTGCGTGAATACAACTGGTGGAATGAGGGCCTGCACGGTGTGGCAGCGGCAGGATATGCAACGGTCTTTCCCCAGGCGATAGGCATGGCATCGACTTGGGATACACCGTTGATGGGCCAGATTGCCGGAGTGGTGAGCACCGAATTTCGCGCCAAGTACTATGCCAATCAACACCGCTTTGGTGGGTCTGACTGGTTCGGTGGACTGACGGTATGGTCACCCAATATCAACATTTTTCGCGATCCCCGTTGGGGCAGGGGACAGGAAACCTATGGTGAAGATCCTTACCTCACGTCGCGGCTGGGTGTGGCTTATGTGGAAGGGCTACAGGGTGATGACCCTCGCTACTTAAAAACCGTCGCCACGCCGAAACACTTTGCGGTGTATAGCGGACCTGAAGCGAAGCGACACCATATTGATGTGCGCCCCAGTGCCAAAGATCTGGAAGAAACATACTTTCCCGCTTTTCGTGCCACGGTAATGGAGGCGAAGGCTCAGTCTGTCATGTGTTCTTACAACGCCGTGGACGGCGTGCCGGCCTGTGCTAGCAGACAGTTATTAACGGATAAGCTGCGTAAACAATGGGGCTTCAACGGCTATGTGGTATCGGATTGCGGTGCGGTTTCCGATGTTTATCAGGCGGCCAAACACGGCTATGCCAAATCACCCGAAGCGGGGATTAAAGCGGTATTTGATGCTGGTATGGATTTAATTTGTGGTGATGCCAATGAGGCCGATCATATTCGTTCTGCTCTAAAGCAAGGATTAATTAGCGAGGCGCAAATAGACCAATCACTGGTACGGTTGTTTAGCACCCGTATGCGCCTGGGCCAGTTCGACCCGCGCCCACAGGTTTTTCCAGACATTACTGCACAGGAGAATGATACGAAAGCCCATCGGCAATTAGCACTGACGGTGGCAGAAAAGTCATTGGTATTGCTGAAAAACCGCCACGACTTTTTGCCGTTGATATCGACGGTTAAAAGTCTGGCCGTGGTCGGCCCTAATGCGGATAACCTTGATGCGCTGGTAGGCAATTATAATGGCTCCCCGTCGCAGCCCATCACCTTGTTACAGGGCATGCGGGCGCGCTTTGGTAAGGCAAATATTCACTATGCGCCAGGCAGTGGTTTGCTTGATCCTATTCAAAGCCCGGTGCCGGATAATCTCCTTTGTGTTGATGTTCAATGCCATAAGCCAGGTTTAACCGCCGAATATTTTGCTGATAAAGATGTGACTGCCAAGCCTCTACGGAAAAGTGTTGAGGCCAATGCGCAACTGAGCTGGCAACGGCATGTCGCCAGTGGTGCAGTACGCTGGACCGGCTATATCAAAGCCCAGGAATCAGGCGTTTACAGCTTGCGTTACCTGGCCAATGGTGGTTATCGCATCTGGGTAAACCAACAACTTATCGTTGATGCGTGGAATGTTGACTGGCGCTCGGTTATTGCCAGTGGCACGGTGAAGTTGGTTGCGGGTAAAACCTACCCGTTGAAAGTGGAAGCTTTTCAGCGTGGTGAGCAGGGCGATGAAAAACTGGTCTGGAGTCTGCCTTCCGATCCAGGCGTTAAAGCGGCGCTGCAGGCAGCTGAACAGGCCGATGCGGTGGTATTTGCGGGTGGGCTGACCACCCAGCTTGAGGGTGAGGAAATGCCGGTTCCGTTGCCGGGTTTTTCCGGTGGTGACAGAACCAATTTATCGTTGCCGCCGGTGCAACGCCAGTTGCTGGATAAACTGTATGCCACTGGCAAACCGGTAGTTGTGGTGTTAATGAATGGCAGTGCCCTGGCTGTGAATCAGGCAGATAAAAAAGCAGCGGCCATTGTTGAAGCCTGGTACCCGGGCCAAAGCGGTGGGCAAGCCGTGGCCCGGTTATTAGCCGGTGATTTTAGCCCCGCTGGCCGTTTACCGGTGACATTTTACCCATCGGTGGATGAATTGCCCGCGTTTGATAACTACGCCATGGCAAATCGCACCTACCGGTTTTTTACCGGCGATGTGTTATACCCATTTGGCTACGGCTTATCCTACAGCCAATTTCGCTATAGCCACATGGCAGTATCACCGGCACAACGTCGTGGTAACCAGCCTGTGACGGTGTCGGTTGATGTAACCAATACCGGCAAGATGGATGCCGACGAGGTAGTACAGCTTTATCTGTCCCGTAGCGATGTTGCCGGTTCGCCGATTCGAACGCTGGTGGGTTTCAAACGCATTCATCTGGCTAAAGGGCAAACCAGTACGGTCAGCATGCGTATGGATGCGTGGGCCTTGAGTTCAGTTGATGCCAAAGGTCGGCGCGTTGTGGAGCCTGGAACTGTCACGTTGTGGATGGGCGGCGGTCAGCCTGATACGCGCAGCGGGTTGCCTGCAGCCGCAGGACAATCAGCCAGTTTCAGGATTGAACAAAAGCAATCCCTTTAACGCCTGGTTAAACAGGGGTAGATCCCAAAAAAGGGGTAACCGGGGGCGAAGTGCCGTTAATATTCGCCCTTAGGGGGATCGTCGCAGGCTCTAGGGAACGTCTGCAAAATGGCCTATTTTCGCGCAGGACATTGTCAGCACTCGTCTCACATCCTCATTGACGCCGGTAAATTGCAGTGTTGCCAGTGGTGCTTCTTCGCCTGTATCAAAACTATTCCTATTTTTCAGAGGCCTCCTAGTAAAAGATGGCGAACACGTTAACGTCGCAACAGTTTATTTTGCACCGTTGCATGTTCTTACCGGATATGAAAAGCCCTAACCAATTGAAAAGATTGTTATTAGTATAAAAGGAACAATCTTTTGCCCGTCATATAATTACTCATGCAATATTTTAGCGTAGCGCTTTTCCCCAAATGAGCATCAAAAACGAAATGAGTTCTTTCCGTATTATCGCGGCTGCTGAACCCGATAATGATTAAAGGAAAGACAAATGAGTGGAAATAGAGCCTCAAAGATAGAGTGAATAGTGGAAAAAGCATGGGTTTGTATGAACTTTTTAAGCCTGAAAGAACTGCTATTCAAAAAAGCGAGTATAAAATCAGAGATTCTCTGTTTACGTTCAGTGGCTCCTTAAAGTTTTATACTTTGGGAGTATAGGAAGGTGCTGGCCCTGCGAGTTTGCTTATGGATGGACCGAGGCCTTGGGGCTATGTTCGTCCCCTTGGTCACACGGCTTGCTGCCAGTACGAGATAAAATCTATGAAGGTGGTGCCGTTTTTGCCTTTTACTACATAACCAAATTATTCACTGGTTAGCAGTGACGGCCATGCTAACCCTGGTTAAGAGCCATAATGAACCCATTTACCGGGTGTGTTGCCCATGTACTGTTTAAAAACGGTGATAAATGCACTTGTATTGCTATAACCACAGGCTTGTGCAACCCATTCTACAGACCTACCCATTTGCAACCATTCCATGGCTTGCAATAACCGGGCGAGCTGCCTCCAGCGGACAAATGTCATACCCGTTTCTTCTGAAAATCGGCGCGACAGAGAGCGAGTGCTCATACCAATTTCGTTGCTCCAATCTGCAATGGTGCGGTCATTGCTGACATCTTTCAAAATGAGCATGGTCAGTTTTTGTAGGCGGGCATCCTGAGGAATTGGCAATTGCCATGGCTCCTGTTCTGCGGCATTCAGCTCATTCATCAGCACCTCCATCAGTGCTGATTGAATATGGTTATTCTCAGGTTGAGTGAATAACCGGCCTAAAATTGTTGCACCCAGATCAGTCATCTCGAGTACGCAGGGTGTATCCGGCATTTGTAGGCAGAGTTTAGGATGTAAATAGATTGAATGACCGGAGATGGCTGTGCGCGAGAACGCGGTATGTCTTTGTCGTGGCGGAATCCAGCCAACTCGTCCACATGGAATCAACCAACGTCCGTGGCTGGTTTCAATCAACAATACGCCTTGGTTAACTTGAGTAAGCTGACCGGCATCGTGGCTATGCCAGCTGCTGTCATAACTTGCAGGATGCCGCAGTTCGGATACGTGAAACTCAGGAGTACGAGGCATAGTTTGGCCGAAAATCGTTATTATTGGGCAAAATATATAAACATGGTCGTTTCCGCGCAAGACATACTATTCCTGGTCAGTTCACTAACGAGGAAAACTATGTCATGAATATACAACAGCTATTGTCAAGCAACGACGAAATCGAACAACGTACTCTGTTGGAGAACATGCTAAATAGCTTGTTTGCGGGTAAAACTCCGGTGGAAGAGCTGTTCAGCTCGGCTTATCAGCAGTGTAGCGATGGAAAGACTCTCGACTTTGCCGGTTTTAATGATCATTTATGCCACCTCCGTGGGCATGTAAACACAGTAGAGTTTAAGGTTGTCGATGTGTGCTTATGTGAAGACCGGCTGGCTGAACGTCATATTGCGACTGTCAGTCATAAGGATGGACAACTATCCAAAATTGAGGTCTATGTCTTTATGCGCTTACGAGAAAACAAAATTATCTCACTGGACGAAGTTAGTCGGGTGATCGTTGGTGCGGAACAAGATGGAGAGCTGGCAAGTGCTACAAGCTAGGAAACCCAGAACAATCGGACCGAATGTACACGGCATCATATCGTTGGACAAAACCCCAAAACATCATAAGCACACAAAGCCTGTGTGCGGTATAAGGATGCTGTAAGCAAAGTCAGGCGGCGCCCAAAGCGTGTGCCTGCTTTGGGCGTGGTAGCTAAGGAGCGTCGTAAATCTTATTCTAGGTTTGATATTAGCAGAGATGCTAAATGAAAAAGGACCGGCCAGGAAATATGGAAGAGCCCAGACAAGAATATTACGAAGACAAGTCAGGCGCTCAACGCCTTTTATACAGGTGTTATCCATATCAGAAGTAAAATTACACAAGAGAGGGTTTTGGTGAAAATACTGACACTGCAAGATAGCACACAACCGTTTGATGTCTCCGTTCGTGAAAGTACTGGAGCATCCATCGTAGTGATTTTTGCGGTAGGGGCGGGTGGTAATCCTGAGCGACACCATACGCTACTGGATGCATTGGCCGAGTCAGGCTGTACGGTTGTAGCACCTTATTTTGAGCGGCTCGCCACGACGACTCCCACCCAAGTCGAGTTGACCCTGCGAGCAAGACGCTTGTCTCTTGCGCTTGATGCTTTCTCCCAAGCTGGTGCAACCGTGGCGGGGGTGGGACATTCTATTGGTGCAACCACTCTCGTCGCGCTGGGTGGAGGACAAATTTGGTTGGGGCCTGGTCAGCCTGTCGAAATCACGGCAGATAAGCGGATAATGCGTCTGGGGTTGCTCGCGCCGGCAACCGGATTCTTTCAGGCTCCGGGTGCACTTGCTAAGGTACGTATCCCGGTTCTTGCCTGGGTAGGTTCCAAAGACCAAATCACACCTCCCGCCCAAACCCAATGGTTGGCTGACACCATGCGTGACTGGCAGACTGTGGATGTTCGCATCACTAACGGCGCGGATCATTTTTCATTCATGGACCAACGGCCACCACAATCAGTCGAGGTGTTGGCTAACAAGCAGGCATTTCTTCAGGAGCATTCAAGTGAACTTTGTACATTCGTGACGAGTTAATGACTCTGTGAGCCTCAGGGGAGGCCTGGCAAGTACTACCGATCACTATTTGCTCCAGCTGACACAAAACCGCTTCGCCCTAAGCCAAGGATGTTATGTTCGTTGCTCTGCGGACGAACAGGCAACCATCAGTGCGTCCTTAGGCCTGGGTACCAGAGTCATCAGATCACTTGTGCCAGTTTCCAGAAAGCCTGACATTGCTGACGCATAGATTGACATTAACATGGGGGGTTGAAATGGAAGTAGCTGCAAGTGATCAAGCATGGTTCTCTCTGCAGCAAAATTGGTCGGCTCATAAGGAATACCAATACGTTGCGCCAGGTCTGGTATTGAAAAGGGCTTAACCCCCGACAGTTCGTAGCAGGTATTCACGTGTGCTGTCACGTCCCTCAGGACTGTAATTGCAGCATCGGCGAGATCCTCGCGAGCCACTGCGGAAATTCCTGCAGATCCAAACGGTGCCGTTATCTGGCCTTCACGTGGGGCGGCTAAGGTTCCAATAAGCTCCGCATATAGGCCATTACGTAGAATTGTCCATGCCATACCACTTTCTCGGAGTTTCTGTTCCGTCCAACGATGAGCCAGAGCAAATCCAAGATGATCGCCGGTATAAGAAAGACTGGTATAGATTATATGTTTTACACCCTGTGCACGGGCAGCTGCGATAACGTTACCGTGTCGTTTAATAACCACGTCATCCTCGGCATATCCGGCAGACGTAAGAAACAATGTATCAACATCTGCGAAGTTTAGAGTTTCCGGCTGGTCAAAATCTATCCGGCGATCAGACCCAGATGCGCGGCTGGCTGTGATAATTGGCAATCCAATCTCTCGTGCCTTCTGTGTAACAAGTGAGGATAAGTGGCCTGAGGCCCCGGTGATGAGAATCATAGCGTTTCCTTATATTCATGGTTTTCTCTATATTATGGAAATTCCATTTATTGCATAAGAAGGCACAATTTTGTCTGATACATACATTAATGTTCGTACTGAAACACCTTTATCGCCTTGCGGTTCTGATGAGCATGAGGATTGCGGGTTGCGTCTTATCCTTGACCGGCTTGGTGAGCGATGGACTGTGACGACACTGGCGGAACTATCTAATGGTCCGAAGCGTTATCGGGAAATTGAAAGGGCGCTAGTCGGTATATCGCAGAGGATGATGACTTTGACGTTACGGAGACTGGAGCGTGATGGCTATGTTTTGCGCCATGTAGAACCCACGGTTCCTCCCAGCGTAACCTATGAGCTTTCAGATCTCGGATATTCTTTCTCAACTCAAGTTGCATTGCTTGTAACGTGGAGCAGAGAACATAAGTCTAAACTCGAGCTGGCGCGCTCTACTTTTGATAGCAAACATGACCAGTCGTAACGTCGAAGATTATACGTTGCGTTACTTTCACAAAAAATGGCTTTGGTATTACTGCACCGGTTTTAACCCAGGAGGCATATGAGGAGAAACAATTTGCAAAGAATGGGTTCAGCTAGAGTGTCAATGGAACTATTTGAAGGAAATAATTGCGTACTCAAGCAAGGCGCATCTGAAGTCGAGATTGGCTTTTACCAGTCGGCTGCGAGGCTTCTAACTGGGGTTAATACTCCAAAGTTGTTCAACGTGGATGGCTGTGATTTGTGCATCGAGCATATTCCAAACGGCATTACGCTGAAGGATTTGCAATCTAATCCTCAAACATTTAAGCAATTAGCAAACCTCCATAACTTTCAATATACACCAGTTTTTCCGGTTAAAGTTCACAAATGGGAGACTGCAGCGACAGAACAAGCTTTAAAAATATTGGCGCTATCAAGTGAAGCGAATGCCACAATAGAATCAATTCAATCCATATCAGAATGCCTATTTGAACCATTGTGTTTAATTTCAGGTGATACCAATGATGGAAATTGGGGCACTCGGTTAAATGGTGAGCTTGTTTTATTTGATTGGGAGCGCTTTGGCTATGGAAGTCCTGCTATAGATTTGGCTCCATTAGTCAATGGTTTAGGCTCTGTAACTGATTATGACTCTATGATAGGCCGCTATATGCAACATCGCGCCTCGTTACCGGAAGCTGAGTTATTGAGGCATGTGATCATCGCGAAATGTTGGATAATTATAGAGGTCGTGAACATCCTAATTAACCGTGACAATCCTGAGGCCGGAAAGTACTTAAATTGGTATCGTGACAATGTTCCGCAGTGGCTAGGCTCTGTGAAAAGTGTGCTCTAAGCATTTAAGAGCGATCCCAAACGTCTGCTATTTTTGCGCGGGACGTTGTTAGCCCTCGTCTCACACCCTCATTTACGCCCGTAAATTTCGGTGCTGCGAGTGGTGTTTCCTCGCCTGCATCAAAACTATTCCTATTTTTCAGAAGCCCTTAGTACGCCTGTTATATGCTCATCAGGTCTGGCACTCACGGGAATGGAGTCGGCTCTGAGCAACATGATCACAATGTTGTTAGCAGCATCAATTGTTCAGAGCATTCTCTTCTCAATATTTATACCGTTATCTTGAGTGTTGTAGTCTTATGCGTCCTCGTCAATCAGTGCTAGAAAAATAAATATCTCCGAACATATGCTGGGTTCACTTATGCCGATCAGTAGTTTTTAAAACAAAAAGTACTATTGTGTAAATTTGATAAATTCGTTAGAACTTTGTTCGATAGATGGTATCTATTAATTCGGCTATTAAAGAGAACAAAACGATCTCTTTAATAGTCGCCCAATAAAGTCTGGCCATGTCGCGTGAAATATCTCGAAGTGTCAGAAGTCGCATTGCCTACGCCAATGGTGTGTTCTGACACTTTGATGCGTCTCTGTATCACACTATTAACTGACATATTTAATTGCCAGGTTAATAGAATGCCCACAACAATAACTTAGGAGAGGTTCAATATGCGTACTTGTATATACTTTATGTTGTTGCTCGTTTTTTCCAGTATGGCTAATAGTTATCCTTATCCAGATCATAAACCTATTTTGGTAATTGGTGGTTCTCTGGGGAATGGAGTAACACCGTTCAATGATGGATTAACCTCGCCCTTGCTGGGTGCTTCTGTAGGCCAGGGTAGTTATTTGTCGGTCGGTGATGCTCTGATTCGCAGCCCTTTATACAATGGTTATGTTATTAATCAAGCTGAAGCAGGGGGTACTACATTTGCTCGACCAAGTTGTCGTTATGCTTTTTACGGTAATGCTTGTGGAGAGGGAATGTTCAATAGTTATTCCACTCAACTACAGCGTGCTATAGCAAGAGTGAGCTCTTTATCTGATGGTGTCATTAATGCTGACTTTGTTGTTATAACACCGCCTAATGATTGTCTTCACTCTGATGCCCAGGGAGTTCCTGAATTACAGGCCGTTTATTGTACTGAAGCTGACTGGGAGGCTCTGGCAGATAGGCTGATTGCGGTGGGTCAGGAAGCGCTGGCCATTGGGCTTAAGCCGGTGTATCTGACTTACCCCGAAGAATCAGGCGTTGATTTGGAATTGTTTGCCAGTAGTTCTGGATTGATATGGGCCATCTCATCAGCTGATTACATTAGAATGCGCGAGACAGTACACAGTCGTATTGCCCATGATTTACCCGCTGCTTTAATTTCCAATGGTTGGGGAGACTTTCATCATATCGGTGATGGCATTCATCCGGATGTCCGTTCCTCACGTTTGGCTGCCAGGCAGATACTGGTGGATATTGGTTACATTCCATTTGGTGGTGCGCAGTGGTGAGTTGAAAACAAGGTTACAAGGGACAATGACAGGATTTGACCGATTCAGTCATTGTCATCATCTGGTGCTATGAAGAAAGGTCCGGAGATAAATATCATCAGACAAGATTAAAGAGTTCTCTTTTATTGCAACACTCATTTCAGGTCGGGCAAGTACGGTAGCATGCTAAAAGTCCGTCTATTTTTTCACACATCAATCCATCGCGCGTCTCTTAACTGATCTGAACATTTTAAGACTTTGCTGTTTGGCAGCGGTTTTAGACGTGTGTTGTGAGTGACCGGAGGAATGATGATGAACTGGTTTAAGAGATTGCTGGGAGGTGCGAATAAGGCTTCTCCGATACAGGCAATTGGTAATTTATTTGATGAGTTATTTACCAGTGATGAAGAACGCCAAGCAGCTGAAATTGTGCTCAAACGGCTGGCTTTGGAACCAGGAAAATTACAGGCACAGATCAATATGGTTGAAGCTTCCAGCCGGTCACTATGGGTTGCCGGTTGGCGTCCCTTTATTGGTTGGGTATGTGGTATTTCATTGGCCTCCTATTTTATTCCCAAGTTTATCGTGGCCACCGTGGTTTGGGTGATTACCATTCAGGCCAGTGGCTGGTTGACAATTCCGGCTTACCCTGTGGATTCCGGCAGGCTGATGGAGTTGGTGTTGGGAATGCTGGGTCTTGGAGCTTTGCGGACAGTCGAAAAGGGAATGGGGAAGACCAAGTAATGGGGTGAACTACCCAGTCAATATGTTCTTTGGGTAGTTGAAACAAATGACCTTGTTTATCATCTTTTATACTTTTCTTTAATAGAAAAATTTTTACCGTTAGTTTTTCTAAGAAGCCTCAGAAAAATCGGAATAGTTTTGATGCAGGCGAGAAAGCAGCACTTGCAACACCGCAATTTACGGGCGTAAACGAGGATGTGAGATGGGGGCTAACAACGTCCCGCGCGAAAATAGACCATTTTTTAGAGGTTCCCTAGTCTGATGTCGTCAGGGGATGTTTGCAGGAGCATGGTTAATGGATTGAATACCATTCAAGAACTTAAACAAATCACTGTCAGTGGATAAAACCAGGGTTGTGTTTTCAGAAATGATTGTCAGATAAGACTGCATGGTTCGAGTAAACTCATAGAGGTTTACTGATTGAGAGCTTTGGTTATAAGCTTGCGCGTAAATTTCTGCTGCATTTGCATCTGCCAGCCCGCGAATTTCTTCTACTTGCTGATATGCCTCTGATTGGATTCTATTGAGCTCTCGCACTCGGTCACCACGAATCCTGGCAGCTTCACCATTACCTTCTGATAAAAAACGCTCGGCAATTTGCCGGCGTTCACTGATCATGCGTTCATATATTTTAGGTCGGACACTTTCGTTATAGTTGATTCGCTTGAAACGAATATCAAGCAGTTCAATACCAAACACTTTGACCTTCTCAGCGGCTGCCGCAAAAATCTCTTGCTCCACCAGCTTTCGTCCCTTTTGTATAGGGACTAATAATCCTACTTCCTGATTGTCGGAATCGGTGTGGCTTAAGATCACTTCTTGTAAAGGTTCCCGGTCTTTGGTGGTACGAATAATTTCGATAAGTTCATGTTTTGCGACAGCGTTACGGGTTTCACTCCCCAGAATGTCGTCAAGCCTTGATTGAGCACTGCGTTCATCTCGCAATCTTAAAAAATATTGCAGTGGATCGGTGATGCGCCAACGGGCAAATAAATCAACAGAAATATAGAGTTTATCTTTGGTGGGCATGTCTGAAGGGTCTCCATCCCATTCCAAAACACGTTTGTCTATCCCATTGACAACCTGGATAAAGGGCATTTTTATATTGAGACCTGCATTCACGACAGGTTTACCCACGGGTTTTCCAAATTGAGTGATAATGACTTGCTCGACTTCACTGACGGTATAAAGTGCGTTATTGAGGAGAAAGCCAATGAGCAACAATATTCCCATCACTAAGGTGGTACTTATTTTCTTCATAGATTTTCTCCTGTCTTGCCATTGAGGTTAAGCAGGGGAAGAATGTTATTCGCTTGTTCATCGATTATGATTTTCGACTTAATTTTTGGCAAAACTGCCTGCATGGTTTCGATATAAATTCTTCGCTCAGTAACTTCTGGTGCTTTAATATATTCCGCATATAGAGCGTTAAATCGAGCAGCATCACCTTTGGCTTCGTTGATCCGTTTTAATCGATAACCATCAGCTTCGCGAATTCGCTGATCTTTTTCACCGAGTGCCAGAGGGATAACTTTGTTGTAGTCCCGGCGCGCTTCATTAATCAGTTTTTCTTTTTCCTGTTGTGCCTGGTTTACTTCATTAAATGATTCTTGAACCGGTTTTGGCGGGTTTATATTTTTTAGTTGAACCTGATCGATGCTAATGCCCATCGCATACTTGGTTGATAGTTCCTGCATTTTGGTTAATGCTTCGGATTCTATCTCCTGACGCCCGACTGTAATCACTTCATCGACAGTACGATCATCCACAACTTCACGCATGACGGACTCAGATACATATCTCAGTGTTTCGCTTGGTTCTCTTACTTCGAACAGGTACTTAACGGGGTCTGAAATCCGGTATTGCACAACCCATTCGACCAACGCCGCATTAAGATCACCCGTAACCATCTGTGTTTCACGGTTATGATCATATGCTCGAGATGTCTGGTAAGGATCAGTAGCACCAGGTGTGGAGAAGCCAAATTCCTGCTTGAGTTGTCGTTTAACCGGAACAACGGTTGCCGAATCGATGCCCAGCGGAAATTTAAAATGCAGGCCGGGTGGCACATCATGAACGTGTTTACCAAAACGTTGTACTACCGCGACGGAATCACTGGGAACTGTATACATGGTTGTCCATACTAAAAGACCCAAAAAAAATATCGTAAAGATGATAAAAAATTTAGAGGGGCTTCCACCTGGAAGAAGCTTTTTGAAATGATCGATATTTTGGCCTAGGACTTGGTTTAGATCAGGAGGGGAGTTATTTCCACTACCCCAAGGGTTCTTGGGAGGGTCGTTATTTTTGGGCATGATACCAGCCTTTTTTATAAGCGAAAAAATATTCGCCCATATGAGCCCAGTATGGGCGTACATTATGACAATAACAATAGCTATTCATCCGACGATCACTTATATCGAACTGATCGTGAAATGGGAGGATGCACGTAGATGTCAAATCACTACACCGGCTGACCACCCATGAAAACCTCGTACAAACAAAGAATTTCGAATAACCCTGTTTGATTCTGAGAAGTTTCAATCACAACTGGTCTCATAGAATCGCTCTGATTGACCAGTGAATATTCATTCGAAAATTAGTAATGCTGCTGGATGAGTGTAACTGTCTGTCAGCATATTCCACGACATGGTGGAACTGAGAGAATATCTCCTTGGTCTTCAGTTACTTAATTGCCAGGTTTTCTAATGCTTAGGTATGAGGCATTTTTGGCCCATGGTCGTTTTCTGTTGTGTAAACAATCAATGATTACCTGCTACAAGCCGAAATAGAATTTCGATCGTAGATGCTCTGGGGATCTAGCTGCCATATCCGATATGGGCGAAACTGAAAAGATCTTCTAGTCTTAATTGATATGATTCAACGAACTCATTGTTGGCTTAAACCTGTTTGGTGGTTAGCTAATTTCCCCGTTATCAAAGGAAGTGCGTCATATGGATTGCAAGATCATCATTCGTATTTTGGAACAAAACTCAATGCATCCGTTTATTTTGATGCTGACATTATTTTCGATCCTTGCCTGTTCCCTGGCGTCTGCGCAGACATCAGAAGGTAGTGATACATTGGACTTGACTGCAGCGGAGCGGCATTGGCTGGACTCTCATTCTAGTATTAAGCTGGCCTATGATGGATTCAATCCACCCTATAGTTTTATAAACAGTAACGGTCAGTTGGAAGGTTTTTCGGTTGATCTGCTTAGGGTAATCAGTGAGAAGGCCGGTATTCGTTTTCAGGTTTATCCTGAATACAAGTCAGAGCAAATATATCAGTTGGCTCAGAGTGGCCAGGTGGATATGGTGGCCACTATGGACGCACATAGTGATACGCTGAAAGGCTTTACCTTAACCAATCCGTATATATTTAAATCGTTGGTCGTCGTTAGCAGGTCTGACGATACGACTGTTCATCAGCGCAGTGATATTGCCGGCAAGAAAGTTGTCCTGGCCAGGCATGAGCAAGATAGAAAGAACATCCTCACAGAATTTCCTTCCATCACACTTTACCAGGTCAATACCGTTCCAGATGCTTTGAATGCTGTATCTTCGGGTGATGCCGACGTCGCCATCGTGCCTTTGGGAGCCGCACATTATTATCGTAATAAAAATGTGTTGACCAATTTGAAATACGCGGCGGTCTACGAAAAACATCTGCTCAATGAAAGCATCGCTGTCAGAACAGACTGGCCGGAACTGAAATCCATTCTGGATAAGGGGTTGGCGTCAATTTCCGCAACTAAAATGCAGAAGCTCCGGAGCAAATGGTTGCCTGTCGGATATATGGAAAATTTGTTTGAAATCAATCTGACTAAGGCGGAGGAGCAGTGGATTAATGATCATCCGGTTATACGCTTGGGCATTGATCCGGAATTCGCGCCGTTTGAATATTTCGAGGGTGGCCTATATCAGGGAATGGCATCGGATTATGTCGAATTACTCAACCAGCGCTTACACCTGAATATGGTGGTGGTCGAAGATCTTGAGTGGCAGGAAGTGATGACAGGCGCCAGGGAAGGGCGGATCGATGTTTTGCCAGCCGTGGGGAAGACAGATGAACGAATGCAGTTTCTACTGTTTACTGATCCTTACCTAAACTTTCATCGTGTTATTGTCACGCGGGATGATGCACCATTTGTGTCTGGTCTTTATGACCTTAGAACGTTGAAAGTTGCCTTGCAGGCGAATACGTCCCACCACGGTTATATTCTCGAAAACTCCGATATGGACCCGATGCTATTTGATACATTGCAGGCATCGTTGATGGCAGTATCGGGTGGAAAGGCAGATGCGTTTGTAGGAAATGTGGCGTCTACAACTTATTGGATCCGAAAGCTGAATCTGACTAACTTAAAAATTGCCGCTCCAGTTTCTTCGGATGTTCAAAGTCTTCATTTTGCAGTGCGTAAAGACTGGCCGGAACTGGTGTCGATTTTGCAAAAAGGTTTGGACAGTGTCAGTGATCAGCAGCGTCAACAGATATCAGAGAAATGGTTGTCCTTTGACTATGAGGCCACTATCGATTATACGTTAGTCTGGCAGGTAGTGGCCGCATTTACTATTATCGTTATTATTATCCTGCTGTGGAATATATTGCTAAACCGGACTGTTCGGCTGCGGACTTCTCAACTGGAATATACCGCCAACTATGATCAGCTGACGGCTCTGCCAAATCGCTTTCTTATCCTGGACAGATTGACTCAACGCATTGCAGATGCACGTCATAAGCATCGAAAACTTGCCGTCATATCTATTGATTTGGATGATTTCAAAAAAATTAATGATGCACTTGGCCATCACGCTGGCGATGAAATACTTAAAGAATTTGCCATACGCCTGAAAAGTGTATTGCCAGATAACCAATATGCTGGTCGTCTGGGAGCAGACCAGTTTCTGGTGGTACAAAGTTCGATCCATGAAGCTGCTGACTCAGCAGCGCTGGCAGAGAGAATAATTGCCAATACAAGCAAACAGTTTGAGACATCTTCTGAAGAAATCTCCCTCACTGCCAGTTTAGGAATTGCACTATTCCCAAATGATGGTGTGTCTACTGAAGTGCTGTTGAAACATGCTGATACGGCAACCCACCATGCCAAAGAACACATGCGGGGACGATATGCTTTTTATACTGAAAATCTGAATCGGAGCGTGTCGCGAAAGCTGGAGTTAGAGCGATATATTCATGGTGCCTTAAAGCGCAATGAACTGGAGGTTTACTACCAGCCTAAAGTGAATGCCCGTAATCGCCGTATCGTCAGTTTTGAAGCACTGGTACGCTGGTGTAATAACGAATTGGGTATGGTGTCACCAGCGGAGTTTGTGCCTATTGCAGAGAAAAACGGCATGATTGAAAACATAGGCTTTTTTGTACTGGAAGAGGCTATGGCCATGTTGGCACATTGGCAGTCACACTATGATTCTGAGCTGTCCGTGGCGATCAATTTATCACCGGTACAGTTTCGGTCTGATGATCTCATCCAGGTGATTGAATCGGTGATGTTGAATAACAATTTGGACAGTAGGCATATTGAATTCGAAATTACGGAAGGGGTTTTACTGACTGATTATCAGGATATCGAAGAAAAATTGAGGAAGCTGAAAGCCTTGGGTATTACATTGGCCATGGATGATTTCGGTACCGGATACTCCTCTCTGAGTTATCTGCGTAAGTACAAATTTGACACACTTAAGATCGATCGGGAGTTTATCTCTGATTTGGCCACTGAAGAAGCCGATAGAAAATTGGTGGCAGCAACGATTGCCATGGCACACGAACTGGGAATGACGGTGGTCGCTGAAGGGGTGGAAACAGAACAGCAAAATGCTGTGCTGGTGCAACAGGGATGTGATTTGTTGCAGGGATGGTTGTTTAGCAAAGCGCTTCCCGCCGCCAAGATGACCGAGCTTTTGAAGCAGCAATGCAACTCTGCCTCATGAAACAGGTGACATAACTTCTAAAAAAGACGGGTGAAGTTGTTCTTAGGGAGCCTCTGAAAAATAGGAATAGTTTTGATGCCGGCGAGGATGCACCACTCGCAACACCGAAATTTACGGGTGTAAATGAGGATGTGAGACTGAGGTTGACAATGTCCTGCGCGAAAGTAGGCCATTTTTCAGAGGGGCCTTAGGTTTCTTGTGAATAAACAAAGAGTTCTTTCCAGCCGATACTCTCGTTAAAGATGGACTGATTTTGTTTGTTCTTTAGTGTTGCTGAAACGGACCATCCTGATGAATGACGATTACCCTCCAGGTGGATCGTATCTTTATTGTGAAACAGTATTGTTAGTAAAGGAGGAGGTGTCATTTTTGTTTTCATGATCAGTTTAATTCCAACCCGACCCAGTAACAGAACAATCCAGCGTCTGACATACCAGATTCTGAACGTCAGTCCGATGTGCTGACAAACCATATTATGCTGTACCATCGGATCGCAATGCCGGTATTGAAGATATTCGATATCCCGCAGCAGACTTTGTAAGAGAACGCTCCAAAACAAGCGTTCTCTGGTTGAAGAATCCATCAGTTACTTAGCCGAAATGGCATCAATGGCAGCATCAATGATGGTTTGCATACCCTTGGATGGACTGCCTTTAGAAGCAGTGACTGTGATGTTCAGTTTACCCCTCTCGCTGTTTGACGTCGTCGCCTTATGGGTGGTGTTATAGCCGGCTTCGAGTTTGATATCCACGAATTTCGACAGAAAGCCTGCAGAACTGGCTGAACCGGAGAGTGTCCCGGTCTTTTCATCCGAAACTTCTTGAATCGAAGATACTTCGAAAGTGAATTCATTGGTCAGTTGATCAATGGAAAAAAAAGGAATGTCGACCAATGCAATGGTGGGTACAGTAACGGCAATATTCTGTTTTGTACCATCTTGGTCTTCCTTGGCGAAATTAAAGGTTTGATTGCCTTGTTTGATAAAATCACCAAGCAATTTAAGATTCGCTTGGGAAAGTTCGACATGAGCCTGTGCAGCTGCATGTAGAGGTTCGCTGATTAGTTTTACCAGCGGCAGATCATTCAGTGCTTGAGTCGCCATCTGTCGTCTCCTGTTGTTTATTAATCATTGTCTACGTCAGTAGCCATGCCAAAATCGCTGGCGGTTGCAATAAATTTTTTGAGTTCTGCTGGTAAATCCCCTTTGCCAACTTTAAGACGAATATCGATCTTTGCGCCATTGGCCGATTCCTCACCGATGGAGCCTAGCAGGTCGACAGGATTGTCCACCACATACCAAGGGCGATTGGTTTCGTGGTATTTTTCGTCCTTTCTGATAGCTTTTGCTTTCTGGCCGGAGTCACTGAATTGTTTCTGGATATGATATTCATTCGCCAGTGTCATGGAAAACTGTACTTCCGCTTCTTCTATCACCAGAGGGTTCAGTGGCAGTGCCGCCAGTACCGGAATACTCACTTTATATTTCTTAAGGTTTCCCTCAGCATCGTATTTTTCCTGAACATAATCGAACCGGTACATGGTATCTGTATTTTCTGACAGATCTGCCATGTTACCCTTGTCATCGATTGCTTTGTGACCAAAACCCATCTGGAAAATCAGATTCAGGAAAGAACGTGAAGCATGCACCTGTGCCTGGAGTATTGAATTGATTGGTGCGAGTACCGCCTGACTAAGTGTAAGACGGCTTTTATCATTAGCCATAGCAAATTTCCCTGATATATCCAAAACTGAATTAGCTGTTTGATTTGGGCGGCAAAATACCTTTTTTGTGGAGACCCAAAAGTGCTGAAAGACCAGCTTTTATTGTTATGCTTTGAGTGTAAGTTATTTCTGATATTTGTAAAATTTATTTATAACAAGCAGCAATATGAATGCCATTTAACTGTTATTTTTATCATTAATTAGTATGGTAATTGACGGGATTTTTTTGAGTCGTTGGCTGTGTTTAGAAGATATTTAACAGGGCAGTGTGATTAATCGCGGGTTAGTATGGGCTTAGCCAGTCTAAGCCCTGAGAAATTAAAGTATTTCGTGGAATATCGCCAGATGTATCGTGGTAACACTCAAGAGAATGGCTTCATAAATTTATCCGCCTGTTTTTGCCATTTCTGTATCTTATTTGTTTCTGCTTCAAATGCTTTGAGTATATCGACCGTGATGAAGACACTGACTTGCCCCGATCGGTCTATCAATCCCAAGGAGTAGGCGTTATTAAAATGAAACATGGCTCCATGGCCAACATCCCTGGAACTCGCTTTATCAGAATACACAGAAATGATCGAAAGCCCACAGGGTATATTAGTGAAGCCAAAGTTACAGCCACGCCAGCGATTAACTCCCAGCCATTCCACGGACAGTGCCGCTTTGAGTTGTTCTCCATCGGCAGCCTGATCTGCATATTCCATCACAACACCTGGGTGAGCCAAAAAATACTGTGTATCTGGCGCTTTCTGAAAGGTCTGACTGACCAGCATTTTTCGGTTCATTTGCGCCGTTAACATACGGTCTAACATGGTTTGCGAACGAGCTTCATTAAAAAACTGAGCCCAGTCTTCATTATATTCAAGTGCGAGTTCAGCCATTTTTTGCGGTGTTACCCGTTCTTTTTCCTGTTTATACGCAGAGACCGCTTTTGCCCAGGTGTCAAGGTACAGTTGACAGCTACTTTGACCTTCAGCATTGCACTGAAGCAGACTGTTACACAGGGTGTCGAATTGGCTGCTGTTTATTTTTATGCGCTTCGATGTTTTACCAATCAGTATCAACTGATCAGGTGCATCGAAATCATCTGCGATACTGAATTTAATATCCGGAAGGGTTGTCAGATTTTGCTGACTTGCTTCATCGTTAGGGAACTCGGCCAGCAATGCGCTGCTGAGTGCTACAAAGGAGTTGTTGTAATTTGACGGAAACGTAATATCCAATTGTCTGGCAGACTCCATCACTGCCGTTTTCCAGTCTGTATATTCTGCGGAGTTGATAACAGAGGCATCTGTTTTTTTCTGGGTAAGCCTATGTCCGAGCAAGGTGCTGTATTGGGTTATCTTGGGTGCCCAGTAATCCTTTGCCGTAGGCAGGCAATTTTCAGCCTGTCCATAGAAAGTCAAAAGAGTGAAACAAAAAACAAAAAAAACCGGTCTCATGGTGATTTCCTAAGGCTTCATAGATGATTTGAGTGAGGTGATGTATTCCTGATATTCCTTCACCATTTTCAAGAACGTTTTGAAGTCACTGACAGACCCGATACTGTTGACATACGTTGCTATTTTTTTGGATTCATCGGCCAGATTTCGAACACTTGCATGCGCTTTCATAACCTCGTCTCTGGATGGATTAAAACTGCCTGCAGGCATGACTCTTTTTAAAAACCGATAGGAAACCAAAGGGTCGGTCAAGTATCCAGTCAGGTCATGTGGGTCGAGGGACTCACCGATGTTGTGGGTAATCAGCTTATGATAATAACTTTCGTAATCATCAGGATGTATCCAGGCTTCGTTCGGTTGTGGGTCAAAGTGCAAAAAACGTGTGAACGGATCAAGCTCATGATGAATATTGTAATAATGCAGTGTACAGCTATCGGTTCCGGTTCCAGGTTTGACGACTGTATCTTTTGGGTCTGGAGAAGTGCGTATGGGATTAAGTCTGTGCATCAGGCGGCTGACATTAGCAAACATCCATAGACTGTCCAGTTTATGCGTAATGGTATCCAGTTTGAAAGAATGGCCATTTTGATCAGTGATACCGCCAGTATAGGCTTTGTGCAGAGTGTCGATGATGGCGCTGGTACTCAGAGAGTGACCAATGACATGAAAAGACGCGCTGCCTTTGGTCGCCATATGGGTACATATTTCACTCAATATCCTGAGTCGTACAGATTCACCATGCAAACTGGCATATAGCAATACATCCAGCGCCTGAGTGGTATAGAAATTGTCATCACCAACGTCAGCTTCCAACTCGACGATGTTTTCAATAAACAGGCTGGGAAGGTTGGTCGCAGACTTAAAATAATCACTGACAGGCCTGTTGCTCTGAACGATGCGTTGTCGTTCCTGCTCAAAAATGTCATCGTACACAATGGGCTTTATATCCACGTAGTTCTCAAAATTACGGTTCCGAAACGTCGGATAGCGCTGAAGTGCCGTATTTGCTGCTTTTTCAATGAGCGTTCTCAGGCTTTCGGTCGTATGCTGTCCCATCCCGTGAGCGACTGCCAATATTGAATCAGCCATAATGGTCTCCTTGGTTCGATAATTGACGATGTGCCACGTACTAGCTGGATATTGACTCCAGGCGCTCAGTGGTCATGGTTACTATATATTCGCTGGTTGGCGAGTAAAAGCATTCGCTGAATTTGGAGAGGCTACTGTCTGTGACAGGCGGTGTTGGAGTGGGAGAGTAGGGGCGCTATTAAAGGGATGAGAGATAAAGCGGGTGGTTTTATAACCGATGCCTATTCGTGGGTGTGAAATTTGACGGGTAGGCGGTTCTTTCGATTGGAACGATTTTGACCGTTAAACAGAATCAATGATGTGATTGTAAAATATATTTGTCCATATCTTTAGTGGCTTCCATCCTGTTATTTCACTCTATCATGCTGCACTATTTTTTCCGCATCTGCTTGTGAAACATGCCCAAAAGTGGATGAACGGGTTTACGCTTATGGTGTTTATCGAGATCAGAAGCTCGTACAAAAATAATAAAATGCACAATAAATGACGTAATCTTTCGAAGAGAGGAATCGCTTTATGGTGAAACGTTAAAACATAAAGCATTCACAGTAGTCCAAGTAGTCTGCTGAGGCACTCCGTACTCGCCGGTTGAGGTTTGGATCCCTTTAACTGATCACGTTTTATATTCAATAGTGAATTACCTGAAAACAATATATTCCAGCAACGCTTTTGGAATGAACTGCAAAATCGTTTTAAGCCAATATTCCGTTAACAGACTGGATAAAGACAGGAAAAAACATGAAGCATAAAAAACAAACAACGCTATGGCAGTTAATGATCATCTGCGCCTTAATGGGGCTATTTTCCATGGTGCAGGCCACTACCTTTACTAACACGCTCAATACCCAAAATGGGGCTGATCCATGGATGACATATTACGACGGATATTACTACCTGGCGAGCACTACCTGGACCAGTAAAATCTATATGAAACGCGCCCAAACTGTCGAAGGGTTAAAGACAGCAACGCCGGTTGAAATCTGGGATGGTGCAAAAGACGATCCTTCGCGTTGCTGCAATATGTGGGCGTTTGAATTCCGTTTGTTGGATGGGCCAAACGGTAAGCGCTGGTATTTTCACTACACGGCTGGCGTCTCCGAAAACCTGGATGGTCAACGCATGTATGTATTGGAAAGTTCAGGCCAGGATCCGATGGGGCCTTACACCTATAAAGCCAAGTTAAAAGACTCTAACGACGGATGGGCTATTGATGGTAGCTACCTTACATTAAATGATCGTCTGTACTGGCTGTTTTCGGCCTGGGATGGTGCCTACCAGAAAATCTATATTGCTCCGATGAGTAATCCATGGACCATCAGCGGTAATCGAGTGCTGCTCAGTATGCCGGAATATAACTGGGAAAAGCAGGAAAACAATGTCAACGAAGGGCCGGTCGCGCTGCAACACGATGGCAACACCTTTATCACGTATTCGGCCAGTTTCTGTGACGGCCCAAACTATAAACTCGGATTGCTGACATACAACGGTGGTGATCCATTAAAGACCAGTTCATGGAATAAGAGTCGTGAACCTGTATTCCAGAGATCCGATGAAAACGGTGTTTACGGTCCTGGACACAACGGATTTTTTACCTCACCGGACGGCACTGAGCATTGGATTGTTTATCATGCTCAGTCTGACGTTAACAAAGGCTGTGACAGTAACCGTACAACACGCATACAGAAATTCACATGGAATAAGGATGGTACGCCAAACTTTGGCCTTCCTCTGCCGGTGACCGCACAAATTCAAGTACCTTCCGGGGAGTCAGGTGACCAAGGTTTTGTGGGTAGCCGTTTTGAATCTTATAACTATCCAAACTATTTCATCAGGCATTACGACCTTCGCGCTAAAGTAGAAGGGAACATTGCCCTGTTTGCAGATTCTCAATGGGTCATGAAACCGGGACTGGCTGATAGCAATGGAGTGTCGTTTGAGTCCGTCAACTTCCCTGGACGTTACTTGCGTCACGATGGCTATGAACTGGTATTGTCTGAAAATGATAACTCCAGACAGTTTGCCAGCGATGCCACCTTTTATCAGCGTATAGGGCTGGCTGATGCGTCACTCAGTTCATTTGAGTCCTATAATTTACCTGGGTACTTCATACGCCATCAGGACTTCCTCTTAAATCTCACAAAAATCAGCTCTGCTACGGATCAAGCTGACGCCACTTTCCGAATTACCGGTGACAATGCCAGTGGTATTTTAAAAGACGGTGTTTACTACATCAAAAACAACAACAGCGGAAAATGTCTGCGTACACTGAATGGTTCCAATACCAATGGCGCAGGTATTGTGCAGTACACCTGCGGACAGAATAAATATGAACAATGGCAGGTTACTTCAATTGGGCTACGTCAATATCACATCACACAAGTATCCAGTGGTAAATTAGCGGATATCACCGGAGGTTCGACACAAACCGGTGTGACCAACATCATCTGGCCATACAATGGTGGTGACAATCAGAAATGGCAGATTCTGGATCAGGGCGATGGCTATTACCATATCCGTAACGTCCACAGTAACCTGCTGCTGGATATCCAGAGCCATTCGCTGGAAAATAACGCCCAGAATATTCAATGGAGTGCAAATGGTGGGTTCAATCAGGATTGGGAGTTTATCCCGGTAGACTAATAAGCAGGTGATCATCCTGTTTTATCAAGTTTTCTCTCGTATTCATTCGGGTACGGGAGAAACTTATCCGAATAAAAATTTTGCAGCCTCGGTTCATTTGTTACCTTTATTATTTTTCAAATTTTGCTAATGATATCAGCAGAGAAAATGTTATCCAGATGAAGGGAGTGGATATTCCGAGAGCACCCCACGCCTGAAACATGAGCAAGTCAAAAAAACGATCATAACTTATTTCCAGTGTTGGTTTGAAACGCTTTAAGTACAAATATCTGTCGCCATCCACGGCCAGGATTACGCTGCTAATGTCTTGGTTAAAAAATAAACTAAACGCAACGGGTATTAGGAAAACAACCACCAGAAATAGTTTTATATTTGGTAGCACTACTTTTTCCACGACATCCATTTGGCTCCTGAGTATCACAATAGTACTGAAAAAAATAAACACGGATAAATGCAATATTGCCGGCATCCAAAGGTAGTTTTCTATGTGATCAGGTCTGACAGATTCCAGATAAAAGACAAACGCGGCAAGCATTGCGGGCACAATCAGTAGTAACCAGGCCAGTGTTTTTGATATCCCTCTTAAGGTTTTTAGGCTAATGGTAATTTCCATATATAAAAAGCGAGTTCCAGGTTATTCAGCGGGTAGGTTTGTGTGCCCAGACAATCGTTTCAACGCCGTTGGCTAAGCAGGCCATCATCAGGCCTGACTCAACATACAAAAAGCGTCAGTTCAATCCCATGCCGATGACGAGTCCAACTGCAATTCCGACACCGATAATCATAGCGGCCACAACAGTGCCAACGGCTTGATTGCCTTTTGCCAGTTCATCGTGGGTATTGAAGGGAGTCAGTCTGTCGAACAGTTTATAACCAGCGGCCATGAACAACAGGGTAATGGTGCAGCCGACGATGGCGTAAACAAAATTGATGATGGCAATTGACCAATCCATTATTGAATGTCCTCTTTAATGGTGAAAATTTTCTCGACGTAGTTCAGTGTTTCTTTGGAATGCTTTCCGGTGACGGTCGGCAGGGCCTGGTACATGGATTGCCAGATACGTGGATTCAGTCCGGCTTCAATGGCTTTGCGCTGGGCTTTTAACAGGTTTTTGCGGCCAGCGTTATAAGAGCCGTACATAAATTTCAGGCGTTCTTCCAGCGTACGCCCTTTTTTCCAGAATTTAAAATGCTGTTGGTTGTACCAGATACCCGCGGCGATATTCCATTTGGGTTCTGTCGCCAGGCCCTGAATAAACTGGTTTTTGGTTTTTATTTCTTCATAGGTTCTGGGCATGATCTGCATGATTCCCTGGGCCCCTACATAAGATTTGGCCTCAGGGTTGAGGTTGCTCTCTGCGACAGCCTGAGCTTTAAAATAATGCCAGTCAAAGGCCGGACCAAAAAAGCGTTTGGTGTATTTACGAAAATAGTCATCGTAATCATTGTGGGCTTTGTATTTGCTGTACGCACCGGCCTGAGCCAGCGTGGCAGATACCAGGCAGACGCATATGGTTATCCGTAACAAACAACGCTTCATCACTCTAAACAAACTTCCATCCTATTTACGGGAGGGCAAATGTACTGTCTGAATGGGGTGGTATCAAGGGAGCAATGGGGCAAATGTGTTCATCGGTGATTGAAAACAGGTGTAGAGGTGTGGGTTTTTGGCGTGGAGCGGAGAGTAATTATTTTCCAATGCCTGATGATGACTGGGTTACCCCGGTATTTTTGGAGTTACCCAGTCTGGTGCGAGTTTCAGTTGCTTAACAGGTTGGTGATGTCTTTATCACTCGGGATGACTTTGCTTGGGTTGGCACTGACCACATGTCCATCGCGGCTGATCAAGTATTTATAGAAATTCCATTCCGGCGCCTGACTCTGCCGGGCCACTTCTTTGAACAAAGGGTGAGCCTCATCTCCGGTTACTGGCACCGTTGACAGCATGGTGAACGAGACGCCGAAGTTCTTGTAGCAGATTTCAGCTGCTTTGCCTTCGTCCTCATCTTCCTGGTCAAAAGAATCCGATGACACGCCGATCACCACCAGACCCTGATCTTTATATTTTTGATGTATGGCTTCCAGGTCTTCAAATTGCCCGGTAAAGCCACAATGGCTTGCAGTATTCACCAGCATGACCGGATGGCCTGCAGAGACTTCACATAGATCCAGGATCTGTGAACTGTGCAGCTTACGCATCTGCTGTTGAAAGATGGCTGGACACTGGCTGTTCTGACCAGGGCTTGCAACACCACTGGCCGCCAGGACATATGTTGGAGCTATCAGGACTGTGACAATGGTCAATATCCGCATAAACATCTTCATTTTGGATTCCTCCATGTTAATTGCGTCCATGCTAGCGGATGTGCTGATCAATAAACATCCGCTGAAAGTTTGACTCTTTTGCTTGGTTATGAGGACTGGCCGACACGGGCCTGAATACTGATGGTCAGATGATACCGCCATTGGCGCGGAGCACTTGCCCGTTTACCCAGCTACTGTCCGGCCCACACAGAAACGCGACAACAGATGCGATATCCTGCGGTGTGCCGAGCCGCTCGAGGGGACTCATGTGTGCCATCCGATCAATCAGTTCTGCCGATTTGCCCTCCATGAAAAGATCGGTTGCCGTTGGACCTGGCGCCACCGCATTAACGGTGATATCACGGCCACGCATTTCTTTGGCCATAATGGCTGTTAACGTTTCGACTGCCGATTTGGTCGCGGCGTATACGCCGTAGTTCTCCAGTTTCAGACCGACAACGGAAGTGGACAGATTAACAACGCGGCCTCCCTGACGTAGCCTGTTCGAAGCCTCTTTCAGAGTATGAATTGTCCCTTTTAGGTTTATGTCGATTTGACGGTCGATTTGTTGATTATCCACGTCTGATAACGGTGCGAGAGCCATAACTCCGGCATTATTGATCAATGCATCGATACCACCAAAGGCTGTTTCTGCTGCATCAAACATCCTGGTGACAGCGGCAGGGTCTGCAACATCCGCTTGATGAATGATGGCCTGGCCTCCGGATGATTCTATTGCCTGTGCCACGCTTTGAGCAGCTTCGGCATTACCAGCATAGTTCACCATAACGGAAAACCCGTCCTGGGCCAGACGCCTGGCGATTGCAGCACCGATGCCCCGTGATGCTCCGGTGACAATGGCAACTCTTTTGAGTTCTGACATATTAGCTCCTGTTCATTGAACAATGGTCGTTTGAAGACGATCAGCACAATAACATTTCGTGGTTTTCGTATAATCGCTGATTATTTGTGTTCAGAATTCAAAAATCTCGAACAATGTATGAGCACAATCGATGCTTGTGCGTGTTGATCGATATAGCGAAAGAAGCGGAGCCTGTTATTCTGGTCGTGACTGTGTTCGGGAAATTATCTGGATATCGACTTGTCTCTGGGAAGGGACGGAGTGGTGGGTAATTGTGTATTAACATGATTGCCGGCCGGATTGATGCGCCGGCAATCATTGGGTCAGTTCAGTCGCCGGTACGGTCAATAAATTCTGCCGTTTCAATCACCTGTAGCTGGGATGCGGGAGTGTTTTGCTCCAGCTGGGCCAGTAGCAGGCGGCTGAGTTCACGCCCCACTTGGTGCAGATCCTGGTGAAAACCACAAATAGGAACACGGAAGTACTCCGGCAATGGACTGGTTTCCATGGTGACAACATCGCAATCAATGCCAATCTGAACGCCGGCATCATGCAATCCGGCCATGATTCCCATGGCTGAGATTTCGGTACCGCAAATGTACCCGTCTGGGTTCCATTCGCTGTTATTGAGCTGTTGCGCCAGAGACCGATAGTCGACGGCATTGCTTTCAATGCATATTTGTCGATGCTCAGTATAGGGTAGGCCGGCTTCCTGCAAGGCACGTTTAAAACCCGTCAGCCGGTGCCAGCTGAAGAGAAACTCCTTAGGTGGAGTCAACATCATCAGGCGTTTGCGTCCTCGCTCGATCATAAAACGGGCAGCTCGATAACTGAAATCGGCATTATCGGTGTCGTAGAACGCATGTTGAAGGGAGAGTTCGGTACGACCAAATGTCACGAATGGAAAGTCTTCGGCATACAGATATTTCACTCGCTCATCCTGGCTGTGAGTGCTGTTCAGAATAATGCCATCCGCTAACCCATGTTCCACTACATATTTGACTGGATCGAGTTCATCCTGCTCTGGCCGGCGTGGAATGATGGTCAGGTGATATGGTGTATCTGTCAGTGCAGCGGTTAAGCCTTCAATTAATGGCAGAGTTCCCACGTCACCAACAATCTCCCCTGGTTTCAGAACCGGCATGATCAGTGCGATAACATGGGTTTTACCGGTTTTTAAGCCAAGGCCAGAAGTGTTGGGACGATATCCAAGCTCCCGGGCGACTTTTTGAACCCGGGCAATGGTATCCGGTCTGACCTCGTCGCCGTTTTTAAGGGCACGGGATACCGTGGTGATCGATAACCCTAAATGTTCCGCCAGGGTTTTGAGAGTGGTCCTCGGCCGACCTGGAAGAGTATTCTTTGATTGCTCCATGGCTATAACTGTCTACGATTGATAGCTTTGTACCAGATGGTTCAAGCTGGGGTTAGTGGAAATGGGTTGTTCACCTTGCCAATAAAACCGTCTTGCAACCCCTGGTAGCAGTGTCACACTGTTGTCACTCCAGTGACCATTACCAAGCGTACCAAGGGTTACAAAATGTGCAGGTTTATCTGTTGTCAGATCGACATGAACCGTTTGTTTGTCCTGTCCGATCTCCAGCTGAACCTGAGCGGATGGCAGATTCAGGCGTTTCCAGAGGTCAAAGTAGGCTGTCGCTTCGCAATCGAATGATTGAGTTCCAACAGAGGCAAATGCTGTGGCCCAGGCGAATTCTGAAGCCGGTTGATCAGACTCATAGTTCGCTAATACCAGGCTCGCACCAGCCGGGATTGTAAGTTCAAGTGTCTGTTGTTTAAGTGATTTGCCGGCAAGATCGAACACTGACCACGTGCCTTTGAGCCGCGCCGGTTCTGTTAAATCATTCACGGCCGTCAGTTTCTGGTGGCGCCCCTGGCCAATCCAGAAAATCTGCACCGGTTGATAAAAGCGGCGGGCATGATAATGCATCTGTTTCCAGCCACCGCCATATTCCAGACTGCTCCACGAGGCCACCGGCCAGTTGTCGTTGAGTTGCCAGTAAAGCGTGCCCATGCAGTGCGGGCGTAGGGTGCGCCAGTATTCGATAGCGGTTTTCATGGCCACGGCCTGTTGTACCTGGCTCAAGTAAAGAAATTGCTCGAACCCCGTTGGAAAACGAAAGTAACGGGTGAACATCTCGGTAATGATCGAGTTGCCGGCGGGGTTCTTTTGGTGAACTTCCATGACCGGGCTGGTCACGTTGTGGTCTTCGGGCAGAGTAAACTGCTTGACCAGTTCTAGCGACGGGAAAGACTGGTAGCCGAACTCAGAACAGAAGCGGGGTTTGATGTCATAGTAAGCAGAAAAGGACTTCCCGGAGTGCCATACATCCCAATAATGCATGTCGCCTTTGTTGTCGTCATGCCAGGCATCACCGAAATCAAGCTCACCGTTGCATGGGGAGCTGGGCCAGAATAGCCGGCTGGTATCGGCTCCCAGTACGCTTTCCTCCAATACCCGGCTGAGCCGATCGTAGTTAACGAGATATTTTTCGCGGTTATTACGGGAGGTCTCATACCAGTTGATGGCGCCGATGACTTCATTGTCACCACACCATAGCGCGATACAGCCATAAGATTGAAGGCGACGGATCTGCCAATCGATCTCCGGGCGAATGTCATTGATAAAATCTGTGGTGCTGGGATACAGCGAACAGGAAAACATCAGGTCCTGCCAGACCAACAATCCCAGTTCTTCACAAGTCTGGTAAAAAGTATCGTGTTCATAAAAACCACCCCCCCAGACCCGAATCATATTCATGTTGGCTGCCGCAGCGGATTCCAGTAGCTGTCGGTAGCGGGCAGGTGTCTGGCGGGCAGGGAATGCGTCCGCAGGAATCCAGTTGGCTCCTTTGGCGAAAATCTCCACATCGTTGACCACTACGCACATACGACTTCCGGCGTCATCAGGACTCAGATCCCAATGTAGCGAACGCAAGCCGATATGGCGGCACCAGTGCTGATCGTGCAGGTATGCCTCGAGGGTGTAGAGGGGTTGTTCGCCATAACCGGAGGGCCACCATAATCTGGGGTTGTCGATATCCACTTCGGCTGTGCCTTGGTGCTGTCCGGGACTGAAAGTCATCAGTTCTGGCGGGGCATCTGTCAGGCAGATTTCCATAACCTCCTCGCTGTCATCCGGTCCCCAGGTATCGACTGTTATGGTCAGGCGAACGTGATCCGGCCCATGCTTCTGGGTTACCCGAATACTGTCAATTAATCTGCCCTGATGAAAATACAGGACAGGGGAGGCATAGACCCCCATTGACATCAGACAGATTCCCCAATCCCAGCCGGCATCGCATTGGGTTTTCCGGACGGTATTCATAAATGGAATCTGATTATTGGTTTCACTGTAAGGTACCGGAAAGGGCAGGGCTTCAGCCCGTTTGCGGCCCAGCTCGGCATTATCATGAAATGTGATCGTCAGACGATTGCTGCCGACTTTGAGAGCTTTGTGTACATCCAGGTGAAAACGACGGAAGAAATTAGCGATTTCGCCCACAGTCTGACCGTTTATGGCAACCGTTGCATGCGTGTCGATGAACTCCAGCCGAAGTGTTGCACAGCGGTTTTGCAAGTCACGCTCAGTCACATCGAAATTGGTTTCAATCACCCAATTGCGCTGATGGACCCATTGCACGCTGGCTTCGTTGTCCCGATAGAACGGATCGGGTAGCTGATCGTGATCCATTAACACCTGATGAATATCAACAGGAACATGGGCGCTGAAGATCTGATCTGTCCGACCGGCTTCATAGATGCTCCAGGATTGATCAAAGGTAATGTGTCTATGGGCCCCCATAGCTGGCTCCTGCGGCTGTACAGTCTTAAAGGATAGTATGATACGCAGTCTTTGCTAGAAATGGCAACGTTACGATTTTCGTAAGCTTGAATCTTCTTTAAATAAATTACATTAATGTTTAAAAATCAAAATAAATATTAATAAAAACAATAGGTTATATTGTTTAGTTAAAGTTAAATATTGATTTTAAAATAATTCATGTTTGACATTGTTTTTTTTGTAACGTTACGATTAAATCAATAGGTCGCCGTTTTTGACAAGATGCGGAGTATCGTTGGCGTTGACGAAGGCAGCTTCATGGTGATGTACCGAGATCACACAAAACAATAACAAGAGGATCACCTATGAATACCACCTATGCCGTTATGGCAGGTTTAATGCTGGGTTCTTTGTCTGTTTTTCCGGCGCTGGCGGCTGAGCCGGGCTGGCAGATTTCCGACGTTAGCGGAAGTATTACGTTTTATACCGCCCGCACTGATTTGATTGAACAGGGACATTATGATCGTTGGGAAAAAGCATTTAAGGAAAAGTATCCAGCAGTCACTGATGTCGAAGTGATCGGCCTGACGGATTATCCAGGGCAAATTCAGCCACGCATGCAAAGCAAAGATTTTGGTGATGTGGTTTTGATTCTGGATTCAATTCCACGGGATCAGTATGGTTATTTTTTTGAACCACTGAATGATATTGGTCTGAAGGGGGAGATCTATTTTGAAGATTTTTGGTCTCTCAATGGCAAGGATTATGGCTATACCCAGGGCGTTTCGACTGAAGGTCTTGTGTACCACAAACCCACACTGAAAAAAGCCGGGATCAGCGTGCCTTTAAACACGCTGGATCAGTGGTATGACGCTGCTGCCACACTCAAGCAATCGGGCTCAGTGCCGTTGGCCATCAATATGGGGGCTGGCTGGACCATGCAGCAATGGGACAAGCTGTCTGGCCTGATTGCCGGTGATTACGGTCACTTCGATGACATGCTTAAGATTCCGGCGCCTTACGCAAAAGGAGAACCAAACCGTAAAGCCCTCGATGTTGTTAAAACCTTCTTTGATAGCGGCTGGACTGAGCCTGATTACGTCTCCAACAACTGGGAGGAGTCCAAAGGCAAGGTTGCCACAGGTGAATATGCCATGTGGTTCCTGGGTAACTGGTCTATTCCACAGGTCGGCGGTTATAACGACAACTGGCGCGAGGAAATCGGATTCATGCCGATTCCGGTGGATAACTCCGGGCAGCCGGTGGTGTTGTTTGGCCATGATTGGGCTTATGGCGTGAGTGCTTTTTCGAACAACAAAACCACCGCCAAAGCCTGGGTTCGTTTTTTACTGGCCGAAACCGATTTTGCTGACGCCGCAGGCTTCATTCCTACCATGAAAAATCAGCACTCCAGCATGCCGCAGTTGGCGGAAATCATGTCCTACCATCCCAAAGTGATAGAAGTGAAAGCGGTCTCTTCTCAGTTTACCGAAGTCGCCAACCGTGCCCGGCTGGATATTTTTTCCGGTACTTATATTCGCGATCTGCTAGTGGCCAAAGACTTTGATGGCGAAATCAATCGGATAAATCGCCGTTGGGCCACCGCTGTACGGCGAGTGATGCATTAACCCTTCTCCCTTTACCCGCTTCATTCCGGTGGGCGGACTCTGTCAATCTGAAGACTGGCTGCCGGTCTGGCAGTCATTGTTGGAGCATCATTATGGAGACAACCCTGTCATTAACGACCAGCATAGAACGCAAAACCCTGAGTGATGTTGCTCAGCGGCGTCTGATTATCATACTGTTTCTGGCTGTACCGTTGAGCTTATTGGCGATATTTTCATTTTACCCGGCAGCCCGGTTGGTTTACCTGAGCCTAATGGATTGGGATGGATTTTCACCTGATATGGACTTTGCCGGACTGGCCAATTACATCGAAATTCTGTACTGGGACCCGGATCTGCTGGCACCTTTGTTAAACAGTATTTATTACTTCGCCGGTTCGCTTGTACAGCTGGCTCTGGCCTTGTGGTTTGCCGTTGTTCTGAACCAGAAACTGCTGGGACATAATTTTTTCAAGATTCTGTTGTTTCTGCCTTTTGTATTGAATCAGGTGGCATCGGCATTTGTATTTCGAGTGTTTTTTCAGGTGGATGGTGGCCTGGATTCATTTCTGGGCATGATTGGTCTGAGCCAATGGAGCCAGCCCTGGCTGATGGACAGAGATGTCGTTCCCTGGTCACTGGTTGGTGCCTCGGTCTGGCGTTATCTCGGATTTAATCTGGTCGTGTTTTACGGTGCCCTGCAGTCCATTCCCACAAACCTCTATGAGGCTGCCACAATTGATGGAGCCAATGAGTGGCAGCAGTTCCGCTTTATCACATTACCGGCCATCAAATTGATGATTATGTTGCAGATGTTGCTGGCCCTGGTTGGTTCTCTGGAGGTGTTCGAAATACCGCTGCTGATTACCGATGGTGCCAATGGCACCAAAACCTTTGTGATGGCGACCGTAGAGCAGGCTTTTGAATTTCAAAGCTTTGGCGTGGCCTCTGCCATGGCGGTGTTATTGCTGGTAGTGGTTCTGGCTTTTCTACTGGTCCAGAAAACCCTGAATCAGGAGAAAATGTTATGACTGGCCGCTCTCAACGCCGAATCTTCAAATGGTTACAGCGCCAGACGCCATCGAGTCTGTTCTGGTGGTTGGTCAAATACCTCTCGTTATTGTTTGCTGTGATGGCAGTATTGGTGCCGCCCTATGCGGTGGTAGTCACTTCCTTTAAAACCAAAGAGGAATACCTGGCCACCGGAGCGATGGTGTCGCCTCAGAACTGGTTTAATTTTGAAAACTATCTGACGGTTTTTCAGCAGGGACATTTGGGACTCGCATTTCTAAACACCGCCATTATTCTGATTTCGACGCTGGTGATCGTCGTGGTGATGGGCACGATGGTGGCCTATATCGTATCCCGTTTTGAATTTCGTGGGCGTTCGGTGGTGTTGATGGCTTATATCGTGGCCATGGTTGTGCCTTATGTCACCACTCAAGTGGCCACTTTTGAAATTATCCGCGGATTGGGGCTGATCAATAATAAACTGTCGCTGATCTTGCTGTATTCCGGTGTCGATGTGGTGACCATATACATTTATTTGCAGTTTGCCCGCAACATTCCGAAGGAGCTTGATGAGGCGGCCATCATGGAAGGTGCCGGTTATTTCACCATCTACCGTAAAGTGATTTTTCCGCTGTTGTGGCCGGCGACGGCAACGGTAGTGATTTTAAAATCCATCATGATCTACAACGACTTTTACCTGCCGTTTTTGTACTTGACCGATCAGGATCAGAAGACCGTTTCCACAGTACTGTATGGCTTTACCAATCTGTTTGGTACCAACTATGCCGAAATCTCGGCCGGGATTGTGCTGATCGTCATACCGTCGCTGATTCTGTTTTTTGTCATGCAGAAACAGATTTTCAATGGTGTCACCCATGGATCGGTAAAAGGATGATGGTCAAAACGCGACAAAATGAGCCGGCTGCGGCAATGCTGATCACCCTGGCCGGTTAGTTCTGGCCGCTCTGTTGATTATGTTTGCGGTAGGAGGGTTGTACAGGTGCGCAGCGCGTCTGGTGGACGGCAGAATCTCTCATACATAAGCACGAAAAACTCGTGATTGGTACTGCCTTTGCGATGCTGTTGATCGTCTTCAACCCAACAGCGGGGAGGTTGTATGCGAATAGATGCAGGAGTTAATGCCAGTCAATTGGCACAGGCAATGTCGTCGGTTAATCAAGTGAAATCCAATGCCACGAATTCGAACAGCGATGTGCAGCGTTCAGCAACAAACAATGTTGAGCGGCTGGATTTCAGTAACATGAGCCGGGCAGAAATGCGCACCTGGATCAACAACGAAATAAAAAGTGGCCAGATGGACCTGGATGACAGCAGTGCTTTGATGGCCATGACCATGAAGATTCCGGTTGGCGGTGCTGGTGAGGTTGCTGTGGAAGGTGACAACGAGCGCTTTGACTTTGTGCAAAAGGCGATTGATGGTATGGATGCGGCGTTGTCAAATCATGATCAGGCCAGCTATGAGCGGCTCAGTATGGCAGTGCAAACCATGCAGCAGGCCCAGGGGGGAATCGCCAGTCTGGATCTTCATGTTTGATTCGATGACGGGGTGTTGTCATCGTCCTGATATAACATCCCGCCAGATTCTTCAACGAATATTGATTTGTACGTTCATCGTATTCCACGGTGAATTGGTGGAGGTGTTGCGGTATTTGAACGTACCGCTCTGGTTGCCATCCAGATTAAATTCCCGCAAGAAACCTACGACCGTCTGGCCTGCCGTGCAAGGCCAGGTATAGTAACCGCCAGTGACGCAGACGGTGGTGTTGGAATATTGCGCCGAACTAGGCAACAGGCTGCCATTCATCCAGGCAAATTCACTGTAGCCATAACCGATTTCCAAAACTGCCGCCCGCATCTGGCTGCCACCGTGATCACACGAGGTAATATATTTGCCAGCCGTGCCTTCCCAGCCGCAGTCTGATGAACCAACGGCATATACCCACATTTCTGTCAGTGGTGGTGCTGGTGCCAGCATGGCGGTATTTGATTCGGGTTTGAGCTGAACATCTGGAGGACTGATCTGACCGCTGTCCAGTCGGGGCAGGGCTTTGATGGCGCTTTGCTGCTCAGCTATGGCAGAAGTACCTGCTAATACAGCAATCATTGGCACTATTGCGATTAATAAGGTTTTGATGTGCATTGTGGAACACCTTTTAATAGTTGTTATAGGTACAACGGGTGTCACAGTAGTTTTGTTAACTAGTTAACACACTCATTCATTTGACTGAGAAGAAGTAAGGCATTGGAAAGGCCTGTCTTTTGGTGGTTACTCCGGCAGGGTTTCTGTTGTATCGAAAGTCACTGATTTGCCGGACAGCGCCCTCATCGAAGCAAATGGATCACGTGATTCGACATATTTCAACGCCGTTTGGGCATCGCGCCAGCCGACGTATGCCATCAGTGTTTTGGTGTCCCAACCATTGCTCGCGGCCCAGGTTGCGAAGCCACGCCGCAAGGAATGACTGGTAAACACTTCAAATCCGGCAATGCCGGCGCTTTTAAATAGCTTGCGTATTAGTTTTCCGAGGCTGTTTGGATGCATTGCCTCAGCATGTAAGTTGCCCCAGCGATCAATTTTCCGAAACATTGGCCCGTTGACGATACCGCTTTCATCCAGCCACTGCCGAGATGCGGCAACGGGGCATAAGGCTTTTAGTGCGGGCACTGGATAGGTTTTGCCGATTTGCCGGCGGTCACCTTTGCTTCTGTCCAGATAAATGGCCATTTCACCATAATGACGAAATTCGATATCTGCCACGTCAATGCGACACAATTCCTCGCTTCTGAAAGCACGCCAGAATCCCAAGTACAACAACGCCCGATTTCTCAGTAGTTGCATATAAACAGAGGGATTTTTTCGCTGACAACTCAATTGCTGTTGAAACCACTCATCCAATTGCTGCAGCTGTTCAATAGAAATGGGGGAGGCTTGTTTGGGGCGATGGGGATGCTCTGCGCGTATACCTTTGAGCACTGCTTTGACCAGCGGTGAATCCGTAGGGTCCGGAAAGCCCTGATCCTGATGCCAGCGGGCGAGGGCTGAAACCCTGGTTTTTAACGAACTGAAGGCAAGTTTGTCGGCGTATTCCGCCAGGTACTCGGCAACATTATTCGCCGTAGCCGGCAGTAATCCTCCCCAATCTTCCTCGAAATGGCGGATGGCTGACTGATAGGTGACCCGGGTATTTTGCCGGGTGGCAGCTTTCAGGTAGCGGTCGATGTTTGCCATGGGAGAGGGGTTCCTGTTGTTGAAAAGAGAGGTGTTTTCATACTGTTTTTCAATTGCGCCACTTTGGTCAATGATGCTGAACCAGGATACCAGTGATGACTTCTCAGGTTTACCTGGTGACGAAATTAATAAGAGAGTTTTCAGTCCGTTGTCGTTGTCGAAACTCTGCCGGCGAACAATCAGCTTCCCGCCTAAAGACTTTACTGAAGTTTCGTTAACTCTTTGAAAGCAAGCTCAATATTCTGCGTGACGAACTTCCAAACCTGCAAGTGATTCTCAGCGATGGCGCTGACCCGCCTGCTGACCAACATTGTGCCTGATGGTCAAGATAGCTAGAAACAAGGCACGCCGTGGCATTCGACTTGGGTGTACCGTCTTATCAATGGTCAGTAATGCGTAGTGCATATGGGGTGGTCATCCCCCTGTCATCCGGCTGTGGAGTGGAGTGTGATGTCCTAACTGGTATATTCCAATGTATCTTCAATCGATGATGTCAGTGGTCGTATGTTGGCCGCAGACCTGTTCACTGAACAGATAATGTTCAGGTAGGCAAATTACCTGCTATAACGGGTCATAAAGTAGCCGATGCTTTTGCGAAGCACTATATATAGTCACCCAGTAGTATTTAATAGTCTGACATCAGACGAGTTTGGTCAGAGACTGGCACCGAGTTGGTTGTCGGTTGCCTGGCCAACGCACTCGCCACAAATACTGCTATCGATCAGTGCATAGTGTATAAAAGCTGCTCGAAATTTAGCTTTGGGTTGTTAGGCAGTGGCTGTCTGGCCTGAGTATTTAATCCCTCACGTCACCAGGCCGGAATGACAGCTTGGCTGATGGTAGTGGCCTGGTTTATTCGCTTGAATGCGTATTGAAGCAGAGAATGAAGTCGCTTAACGGCGTATTCCTTAACGTATTTGCGTCTGGATCATGCGATTGATACCTGGCGTGTGTAATTGGTAAACAACACAAATAGCAGGATGTTAATCATGACAATTCGCACAGCTTCGCCTTTGACCTGGTGGCTCTTTGTTGTAACGGCTGTTGCCATGCTGGCCTTTGCAGCCAACTCGCTGTTGACGCGAATGGCATTGCAAGAGACTCCTATTGATCCGGCAAGTTTTACGGCGGTAAGGCTGATTGGTGGAGCCCTTACGTTGGCTTGTGTTCTTGCTATTAAAGGTCAGCGCCCCAGTGTGACCCCTTCCGGCATGTTGTCTGCGGTATTGCTTTTTATCTATGCGGCAGCGTTTTCTTTTGCTTATCGTGGAATGGATGCAGGTGCAGGGGCGCTGGTATTGTTTGCTTCATCACAGTTGTTGATGATTGGGTTTGGGGTTTTTCGTGGCGAAAAAACCAGTTTGTGGGGGGTAGTATTGGCATTGGGCGGGTTGGTTGTATTCCTTATGCCCTCAGATACAGCTCCTCCACTGATTTACTCGGTCTTGATGCTTGTTGCCGGTCTGGCGTGGGGAGGGTTCTCTGTACTTGGCCGTGACAGTGGAGCCGCACTTGTCAGCACTGCAAACAGTTTTATTTTGGCTGTTCCATTGTCATTGCTGCTGTTATGGCAGCAGTGGGATCGATTGGAGATAAATGTGATTGGAGCCGGCTATGCTTTGTTATCCGGTTGCGTTACATCTGCCTTGGGGTATGTGATTTGGTATTGGGTACGAACTCGAATGGCGGCTATAACCGCTGGTACTGTTCAGCTGACCGTCCCGATATTAAGTGCAATACTCGGACTGCTGCTACTGGATGAAACTCTAACGCTCAGAAGTATCTTGGCATCTGGCGTGGTATTGCTAGGAGTGGGGCTGACAATCTGGACCACTCGTGCTGCAAAGAAGGCCAGTAAAAAGGCACCGGCCCAGTCAGGCTCGCATGATTCAGACTAAAGACATCAACCTCAACACAATACTTTTTGAATCACCGCCATGGCCAGAAAACCCAGCCCGATAGGGAAGGTCTCCCAAATTAAAGTCTAGGGCTCTGAAACTCCCAGATTTTTCGACCGGACATGACTTGTCAGTTAGATCATGGAATCTGAGGGGGCTATAGAGGTTTGGGCTTATTACCTGAAAGCAGCGAGTTACCTGAAAGCAGGGAGCCGCCTTAAGCTTGTCCTCAAACCTGTACTAAAGCATTTCAGCCCTTTGTGTCCTTCAAAGGCTATTCTTTTTGAGCCAGCCCTCCACCGAATCACTTCAAACTCCCTGCTGTAACCATCGTGTACAACTCTCCCTTATCCATCTTCATTTTGTGTACAAAATGACACCGTTGGGTCGACGTTTATAACTCAAAGGCTCAATAATTTTAATTTATTGAATTTTAAAAAATGAAATTTTTATAGAAATATATTTGATATTATAGTATGTATTTACATATTACGTAATACAGTATGAAATAATCAGAGAGAGGAATCCAGCATGGCCAGAGGCGGTATAACTAAGATCAATGTGATGGATGCCAGAACCCGTCTGCTGGCTCGTGGTGAGCGTGCAAGTATTGATGCAGTACGTATTGAATTGGGTAATACCGGCTCTCGCAGCACGATTCATCGGTATTTGAAGGAAATAGAAGAGGGCGACAAGCAGACTCTTCGGGATGAATCATTTTTGTCTGATGAAATCAAAAAACAGGTCATACAGCTGGCCACGTTGCTGCATGAGGAGGCCTCTGAGGTGGTCCGACAACAGTCGGATCAGTACGAATCGGAATTGCAGTTGCTGCGTGAATCGCTACAGGCAAGTGAGGATCAAGTTAAAACAATGGCGGCCGAACTCGAACAGCAGCACCATCAACTGGAGCAGCTGCAGCAGGAAAATACCGCGTTACAGCAAAGCAACCAAGCATTGACCGTGCAGCAGGAACTTGCCCGGCAACAGCAGCAGCATCTGGAACAGCAGGTAAGCCGGCAGCAACAGCATATTGAGTCTCTGGAAGATAAGCATCGTCAGGCTAGAGATTCTCTCAATCATTATCGCGAATCTGTCAAAAACCATAATGAACAGATGCAGCGTGAGCATGATCGGGCTTTGCAGCAGGCTCATGCCGAAGTGAGGGAGCTTAAACAAAGTATCTCTGTCAAGCAGGATGAATTGACCCGGGCAACCTCTGAGCAGGCCCGGCTATTCAGTCAGTTATCGGAAAGTCGTCAGCAGAACAGTCGCCTGGACCAGGTTGTGAGTGAACAGCGCAAAACCTATGACCGTCAAAGCCAACATGTTGGACAACTGGAGCAGCGGCTATCCGGACAGGATCAGCAGCTGTCGGATTTGAGGCAAAAGCTTGCGCAGCTCGAATTGTTGGAAGTACAGGTGCCCACATTAAAAGCGGAACTTGCGGTCAAAGATGCATTGATCCGCGAGTATATGACCGCCGGGGATGGGGATGACCCGTCTTTGCAACCAGATTCTGGGCCGGTATCCTCGTCAGAACCGGAGGATTAATTAATCCAGCGGTTACGATGTCGCTGGATTTCGTAACAGTCGTGCTTTGGAAACAGCTAGTTAAATTTTTCCGGATAAGTATACCGGACACGAATTGCCCACTCGGACACCATTGAGGAAACCAGTTCCTGTTGATCAAGGTGTAAAGTATGGCCGGCACCATCAATAATTGCGAATGTGGATCTGGGATATAGCGATAGTATCGCGAGGGCATCCTCATACCCGACCATGTTATCCTGGCGTGCCGTCAGGATGAGGGTGGGAACATCGGAACTCATATCGCTGCTTTGAAGGCTGATGCTACCGTTATTGTCAATGTGCTTCACCGCCTCAGGGTTGAAAGACTGTAAACCGGGCAGAATATATTGTTCGAACAATTTCCAGTTCTGTTCGTTTCTAATCACGGCGGTATGTTCATATGCATGGCGATCACCAGTGCTGATGGTCTTCATAAAAGCGTTGTCTTCGCATAGGACGGTTGCTTGTGGCAGGGTTCTCTTGTTCATGTCAACAACAATTTCCGGGCACAAAAGGAACATACCAATCACCTGTTGGGCATACTCAGTCGCAATCGCTCTGGCCAGCATGGCGCCAAAAGAATATCCCACCAGGACAAAAGCAGAGTCACCAATTGTTTCGTCAACAAATTGCTTTATTGCATCCAGAACGGTTTGGGCGCTATCAACGTTGGGCATATCCCGGCTTTGACCCATGCCAGGCAGATCCAGGTAAATGCGTTTCCAACATCCATCTCTGGCGAATACAGAATCGAATACCAGCAGAGATCGATGATCCAGTGGAAAGCCATGAAGAAACAGAACAGGAACACCTTCACCGTTGGTCACAGAATATAATTCAGTCATTTCTGAAGCCTTAATTATTAAGGAGCCTTTGATTTTTACCTCAAAACACGATCATTCGTTGACACAACTCATAACAAGCTTGAATTTGGAGCATATTTGTCCCATGAACTGGTCAATTTTCTTGAGATTTGAGCCAACCCCCTAGCTCCATTGTCATCGATGCATTATGTGACACTCGTTTGTGCCGTTATCAGTTTGCCGACTCTGGCAACCTGAAAAGGAGGGGGTTGTCGGACTTGTCCTTCGTCTATGGTGGCGATGAGGTCATCAGAGCGTTTCAAAAATCAGCAGAGTGGGGCTTGGAAGATCCAAGATAGTAGCCGGAAAAGAAGCGGACGTGGATGAAGTTCTGGCATTTGCCGTCAGGCAGACTCACCAATTTGATGTCTATATGGCAAGCCATAGATCCCAAGAAAATTAATATACTTCAGCTCATGCCGGCTCTTGATAGAGGATTAACACTGCCGGTTAGGGGCGCTAGTGTCTCTGCCGTGCAGCCTGTGTGGAAAATAACGGACCATTGGAACCCTCATCTGCGTATTCATAAATATCAATAAAATCAATGGTTTAAATTCATTCTGGCGTTTTTTGTGTCGTTATCGGTTTTTGTGAGCTGTCGCCTGTCTGCGGTATTTTGATAATAGTTATCATTCATAATTAAATTGCAAACAAATATGATAATTATTATCATTAAAAATCTAACAGGGCTCTTACGCTTTATCCATCAGGAATAACAGGCTTATTTTCCATATGAACAAATCTCTGCTGGCAGCAGCCATCGCTCAAGAAGTGCGACGTGCCATGCACGTGCTTTGTGCCGCGTCTATCATGATCATTCCGGTGTACAGTTTGTCCGAAGAAACAACGGATGAGCAGGGCAGCGCGGAAGAATCAGCGTCACAACAATTAAAAACTCTACGTATACAAGGTACCCGACTGAATCGTTATCAGTTTGATGAAGCCAATTCGGCGACCGGGTTTAATATTGATGTTGATGAATTGCCGCGTTCGGTACAGGTGTTACCGGAGCAGATTATTCAGGATCAAAACGCCGAAACGCTGGAGGATGTTCTGCAGAACGTTGCGGCGATTACCAGAGCGCACGGCTTTGGCGGTACCGAGAGCCAGGTCAATATTCGTGGATTCACCAACAGCTATTTGTTTGTGGATGGCAATCCGGTCAGCAACCGTTTCAATGTGGATGTGGCCACAATCGAACGGGTGGAAGTGATTTTAGGGCCAGCGTCTGTTCTGCATGGTCAGGTCAGTCCGGGTGGGTTGATCAACATTGTTACCAAAAAGCCTCAAGCGGAACGTGCCAACAATGTGCAGCTGGATTTGGATCAGTATGGTCAGAGAAAAATCACCGCTGACAGCACTGGTTCCGTCACTGATTCCATTCAATACCGCATCATCGTCGCCCGTGAGGATTCAGATACATTTCGTGAAGTGCAGACTGAAGACGGCAAAACGAGCGTCACCCGGGAAACATTAACCATTGCGCCTTCGATCAGCTTTACCCCCAACCTGGATAACACCATCACCCTGAGCTATTTGTATTCCGATCAAAGTCTGCCCATTGATCGCGGTAATGTGGCGGTGGCGGATGAAAACGGTGATATCAGCATTGCCGATATTCCGGTCGAGCGTCGTCTAGGTAGCAAATATGACAACCGTGACAGTACCGAGCACAAAATTCAGCTGGATTTTGACCACACATTTATGAGCGGCTGGAAGAACAAACTGAAAACCGGTTACTACCAGAAAGAATTTGAAGACTACCAGGCGCGTCCTTATCGCGGGCTGAGCGACAGCTGGACCGGCGGCACTGGCACGGTGGATTTATCCGATCTGGCGACATTGGGATCATTTACCAGTTCAATGCAGGGGTCTTCTGTGCAGTCCAACGGGTTGCTGGTACGTACTGCTGACTCCAATCTGGATGTCACTGAAAGCAATCTGTTTGTTTCCAACAGTTTGAGCGGTGATTACCGGATTGCGGGTATTCAGAATACCCTGTACTTCGGCGGCAACATCAACCAGCGTAAGGTTGACCACTCCGACGGTTTTGCACTGCAGGATGTATCCAATATCTTTGGTGCCGGTGCATATGCTCCAGTATTTGACGTGATCGATATTTATAGCAATAGCAATCCAGCCTACAGCAAAGCCGACCAGACTGTGGTTAGCGAAAACAGCGCTGAGTATCTGGAAATGGGATTATCACTGCAAAATCTGGCAAAACTGACTGAGCGTATGAATCTGCTGACCGGTCTCCGTTATGACCGCTTCGAAATTGATCGTAATGACACAATCTATTATCAGCAGCAAGCTAACGGAACCTTTGTCAAACAGGAAGATCCGCAGAAGGTCAAGCTGAGCGGTTCCAACGATAATTTCAGCGGCCAGGCCGGTCTGATGTATGACCTGACCAAAACCGTATCTGTTTATGGTTCCTGGGCAGAGTCGTTTACACCGAACTATCCGGATGTCACAGCCGGGCAAGTAACCGGTGACGACAATATGGACCCTGAAGAGGCCACTCAGTATGAAGTAGGAATCAAATCCAGTCTGCTGAATGACAAACTGCGTCTGGGGTTATCGTTGTACCAGCTGGAACGCTATAACGTGATGACCTTTGAAAACCTGGAAGCCAAATTAAACGGCAAAGAAGAAACCAAAGGGCTTGAGCTGACATCCACCATGCAGTTTGTACCGGGGCTCAACGTATTGGCCAGTTACACCAAAATTGATTCAGAAATCGTTGATGACAATAATGACAGTGTCGATCGGGAAGGAAATCGTCCCTACGGTGTACCTACCGACAAATTGCGCTTATGGGGTTCTTACGAGTTCCAGAATGGCAGGTTCAAGAGTCTGGGTTTTGGTCTTGGCATGGAGTATGTCAGTGATCGTTATGGTGATGACGACAACAGTTTTAAGTTGCCGGCGTATACGGTATTTGACATGTCTTCCTGGTACCACATCCCGTTTGGCAAGGATGACCAGCTCAGAGTACAGGCCGGCGTGAAAAACCTGACTGATGAGACTTATTACACTGCAAATCTGGGTAATGCTTATCGCATCAACGTCGGTAATCCACGAACATTTTACGTATCTGCCAGCGTCGATTTTTAAAACGATTATTGGCTGAAACTTAAGGAAGGGAGACTCGATCGAAAGAGTCGCCCTTTTGCTGTTTATAGGGTTGGCAATGTTAGCCGTTGAACATTTAAGTTTAGGATATCGGAATCGTCCGGTATTGAAGGATATTCATTTGACCTTTCCGGATACCGGAATGATTGTTCTATTGGGCGGAAATGGCTGCGGTAAAACCACCTTGCTGCATGCTCTGGCAGGGTTATTAAAACCGGATCGCGGCAATATTCTGCTGGAGAATGAACCATTGCGGCATCACAGCCGTAAGGCTATTGCCCGTAAGCTGGCGCTTTTGCCACAAGTCACATCTGCGCCTGCTGGCGTAACCGTCAGAGAACTGGTCATGCAGGGGAGGTTTCCCTGGCAGAACTGGTGGCGGCAATGGTCACAACAAGATCAGCATGCCGTTGATCAGGCCATTCGGATGACCGCCATCGACGACCTTGCGGATCGCCCGCTGGAACAATTGTCCGGTGGCCAACGACAGCGCTGCTGGGTAGCCATGACTCTGGCACAGGATACGCCATTGCTGCTGCTTGATGAGCCCACGACGTACCTTGATATTGCCCATCAGGTGGAGTTAATGAATTTGGTATCGTCTCTATGTGCCACCGGTAAACAGGTGATTGCCGTACTACATGATCTCAATCAGGCTGCTGCCTATGCTGATCATATGATTATGATGAAAGACGGTGAGATCTTCACTCAGGGAACGGTGGAAACGGTATTCACCCGGGAAAACCTGAAAAGCGTTTTTAATCTCGATGCCAGAATCATCCGTGACGAGCACAACGGACACTTGATCTGTGTTCCGGATATTCAACGTCATATGACCACTGGATGTTCTCAGTCATGACGGTGTTGTCCGGCAAACGACTACCATCACGGCGTGTTTATGGTCTGCTATTGATACTGTTGATGTTTTGCCTGAGTTGCTGGCTGCATCTGGCGTTGGGAGCGGAAAATATTCCCACGGCAACTATCTGGCAGGCTTTAACCCACTATCAATATGGCATCGACAGTCACGCCATCGTTCACGACCTACGTTTGAATCGCCTTTGGGTGGCGATGTTGGTTGGTGCTTGTCTGGCTGTGGCGGGTGTTTTAATTCAGGCGGTCAGTCGTAATCCGTTGGCAGATCCTGGTCTGCTGGGCATCAACAGTGGGGCAGCCTTTTTTGTGGTGACCGGGTTGTTGTTTATTTCAGCAGACCGGCAATATTCCGTGCCTTTGCTGGCATTTGCCGGTGCGTTATTTGCCTCGGTGCTGGTGCTGTCGTTATCGGGCAGACAACAGAATCCAAGTCGAATGGTCTTAGCGGGGGCGGCGGTCGCGGCAATGTTCACTGCTATGACCACGGTATTATTGTTGATCGATCAGCAGGGGCTGGAAAAACTACGGCACTGGTTAACAGGTGGGGTAGGGGCTGCCGACGTTCATAAGGTCATCTGGGTTGCGCCTTATCTGTTCATCGCTTTTCCAGCCACGCTGCTTATGTCTAGGTCCCTGAATGCTCATCACCTTGGAGATACCGCGGCTGCTGGTGTTGGTGTCAAAGTTGGCCGGCTTAAATTGATCACCTTGGTATTGGTGACATTGTTGTCTGGTTGTTCGGTGGCCGTAGTAGGCCCTGTGGGGTTTATCGGTCTGGTGGTCCCGCATATTGCCCGATTCTTTGTACGTAACGACTATCGCTGGCTGTTGCCGTATTCGCTGCTGCTCGGTGCCACACTGATGGTAGCGGCCGATCTCTTAGCCCGCATTCTGGTCAGACCCTATGAAATCAATACCGGTATCGTCACAGCATTGATCGGTGCTCCGGTATTCATTGGTCTGGTGATCTGGAGAGTGCGCTGATGTTGAGAATACAGATTCGCAGTGCCGATGTTGGCTGGCTGACATTGATGGCGGCTTTCATGCTGTTGTGCGTGCTCTGGGCGATCACCAGTGGCAGTTATGGATTGAGTATGCAACGGGCCATCACCGTATTATTGTTCCCCGAACAATCACCTGAACGGCTGATGACGGTGGTTTGGGAGCTGCGCCTGCCCCGGGTATTGGCGGCAGTATTGTCCGGTGCTGCATTGTCGGTAGCCGGTGTGGTCATGCAAACCATTACCCGCAATCCGCTGGCATCTCCAGGGCTGACCGGAGTGGAGGCGGGGGCTGGCGTAACCCTGCTACTGCTGATGATTCTATTGCCGGTCTCTCTGCCAGGGTACCTGCTGCCTGTGGCGGCCATGTCTGGTGGACTGGTCGTTGCCATGATGGTTTACGCGCTGGCGGTCATGCAGGGTTTTTCGCCTGTCCGGTTGATTTTGATCGGTGTGGGTATGACAGCCTTTTTGTCAGCCATTTCTGATCTGTTGATTACGTATGGTGATATCGAACGGGTGGAATCCGCGTTGGTCTGGTTGAGTGGCAGCCTGCATCAGGTGGTTTGGAGTGATGTCCATACTCTGGCCTGGTGGTCCCTGGCTGTGATCCCAGTGTGGATGAGTTTTCGTAGCCTGAATCTGCTGCGGCTGGGAGAGCATGTTGCCATGACTCGCGGCGTCAATCCCCGAACAATGATGCCGCTGTTGATTGTACTGTCGGTGTCTTTAACGTCGGCTGCTGTTGCCACCATTGGCACCATGAGTTTTGTCGGGCTGGTTGGCCCGCACATCGCCCGTCATTTCAGTGGTGACCGACACGGCGTATTGATTCCATTGGCGGCGCTGACCGGCGGTTTGATGGTGTTGATCGGCGATACCGTCGGGCGGATTTTGTTTGCACCATTACAGCTTCCCGGAGGGCTGGTCATCGTCATGATCGGGGCTCCGTATTTTGTATTTCTACTCAGAAGAATACGTCACTGACAAAGCCGTACCGGGTACGGATGATAATGGAGAAAGAGGAAATGAGGTTGACTCGGATACTGGTACTTTTAATCGTTATTACCGCGGGGATTTCTCATGCCCGTGCGGAAGGGGAAACCCGCGTATTTGAAAATCAATATGGCCGGGTTGAAGTGCCCGCTGCGCCTCGCTGTGTGGTTTCTTTACATGACTACAGCATCACTATTCAGTTATTGGAACTGGGTATCAAACCCTGTGGTTCCAGTGGTCGCAAGAAACTCTGGCAGGACCCATATTTTCGCGGTGCCGAACATCGTTTCGACATGTCAGGCGTAAGCTACATTGGCAGTCACAAAGCGCCGGACGAAGAAGCTATCGCGGCTCTCAAACCGGATCTGATCATTGGCCTGTCTTATCATCAGGCACTCAAGGAAAAACTGTCGCACATTGCTCCGGTTGTTATTTTGCCAACCGATGAATTGCCTATCAAGGAGTGGGCGGCACAATTGGCCGAAGTAGTCGGCAGACAGGAACAATATAAGAATCAACTGAAGGAATACAACTGGATTCTGTCTGAGTTCAAACGCATCGTACCGGAACCACAGAAAATTACCGTGACTACCTTGGAGATGTATCAAGACAGTATTTATTTGATTGCCCGGGGTGGGCTCGGTGAAGTCATCAAAGACATGGGATTGGGTCGCCCGGCAGTGTATCAGTCTGTTAAAGAAGGCATGGAATATAGTCTGGAACGCCTGAAAGATTTTGATGCGGATTTTATCATCGATACCTACGAACCCATGTTCAACAGCCGAGAGGAAACCAAACCTATCCGTCAATCCCGGCAATGGCAGGATCTATTTGCCGTCAAACACGACCAGTTCCTGTACTTCAACCGGAGTCGTTTTGGTGAATCCATGGGTGGACTTATTGGCTCCGGGTATCTGCTGCTCACACATATTGGTGAGCGTGGTATGCACCTGCGTTCCGATGAGCAATAACGCAACGATAGTCACCTTAACCGGGCCGGGTGTTTGAGCAACCAGGGTCATGCTTGCGCAGACGCGGGTGATGTTGTTATCTAATTTATCCGCAAATCAGTCTGGAATGCAGGATAAAAAAATATAGTTTGAAAGATACCCGGCCATCAGGAGCTTGGAAGTTATTTTTTGGAAGGGCAGACTTAAGGAACCTCTGAAAAATAGTTATTGCCAGAATATAGTGATATCACTAAATTTTTAATCGTGTGTTAAACCTTCTTGCTGCAACGAAATAAACAGAGTTGAAGCCAAATCCCTGTGGCTTCTCAGTATTAAGTGTCGAGTTTTAGTGTTGTCTCTTCTATCTTCGTAAAGCGTTGATCATTATCACGCTCTGCAAACACGTACACCTCTTGACATATTCGCTCTCCATCATGCGTCACAATTTCGATAATATGCCGCTCAGCGTAGCTTTTAGCATTATCGAACTCATTCAGAATCGTAACAGTTGCTTGCGCTATCACTTTTCTAAAATCTGTGAGGCGAGCAATAACCGTAGTGCGATCCTCCCAACGTCCATTTGTTCGTTGACGGAAGTCAGGAGTAAAGTGCTTATCAGCTGCCTCGTCCACGGTTAGTTTTCGATTGTTCAGCAAGTCCTCAATAGCGTCTTTGAGTCTACTCATTTTTATTCAACGGTCAGTACGAGTTTGCCGCGAAGATGTCCTTGTGCAGAACGCTCATGCGCTTTTTGCGCATCTTGCAGTGCGTAGGTGCTGTCGATGGCAACGCGGATGGTTCCATCTTCCAGCAATGGTGCCAATGCTGCTAGTTGAGCTCCACTTGAACGGACTTGAGTGGCTGAGACAGTAATGCCCATTTTTTTGGCATCTTCTCTACCAGTAAAGCCGAGAGGATAGATGGGAAAAAGTGCGCCACCAGGTTTAAGTACTTGCAGAAAACGACCGGTTTTTTCGCCACCAACGCAATCGATGACTAAATCAATATCTCCAACTTCTTTTTCTGGTGTTGTTTGAGTGTAGTCAATGAATATGTCTGCGCCCAGATCACGAAGGAAATTTTCGTGGCCGCCAGATGCAACAGCAATGACTTTTGCGCCTTTCCATTTGGCGACTTGTACTGCAATGTGACCCACACCGCCAGCGGCACCATTTATAAGCACGGTTTTACCTTCAAGTTCCACTGGCTTATGTGGTTCAGGTTGAAGCGGGTTTGGTGCGTTGTGTCCCTGCTCAATCATGTACTGCCAAACAGTTAATAGTGACATTGGTGCGGCAGCCGCATGAGAGTGATCTATAGTCGCGGGTTTGATAGCGGCTTCAGACGCTAATACGTTGACATATTGAGCATAGCCTCTGCTGTCTCCAGCTAAACCTTCTGGAAAGCGAACCATGGAGTATACCTCGTCCCCAACTTTAAACCCTGTAACGTCGTCGGCAACGGCTTCAACTACACCAGAGACATCCGTGCCGAGAATCAATGGGAAGTTTACTTGTGGTTGCCACTCTTTCGGTAATGCTTTATAGCCATCACGCAGATACCAGTCAGGGGGATTAATGCCTACAGCACGAACTCGAATTTGTATTTCGCCTAACTTAAGCTCAGGTATTGGCGCGTCTTCATAGCGCAGTACTTCTGGCCCACCAAAGCGATGTTGCTGCACTGCTTTCATCATTTTATTCGTCATTACTTTTTCCTCGATTAAAGATGTCTTACAATAAACGGAGCAGTGTTCATTATAAGCGGAGCAGTGCTCCGAAAGTCAAGAGGTTTTATGAGAGCAGACGCCGAAAAAAATTACGACAATATACTTTCCGTTGCACGGGAGGTATTTACCGAGCAGGGCGCTAGCGCCTCTTTACGCGAAGTTGCTCGAAGGGCTGGAGTGGGTATGGGAACGCTTTATCGCCACTTCCCGAACCGCGAAGCGTTGCTTGAACCGATTCTGCGTGAGGGCTTCGATAAGTTGAGCCAAAAGGCTAACGACCTGAAGAGTGCAAGTACTTCTAGCGAAGCATTGGTGTTATGGGTACAGGAAGTCATTGCCTTTACACACGACTACCAAGGCGTTATTTCTGTAATGATGAGTGCGATAGAAGATCTGGATTCCGCACTTCATGTATCCTGCCATACTCTCCGTGTCGCGGGAGCAGAACTGCTTATCCGTGCACAATCAGAAGGAAAGGCATGTACCGATCTTAGTGGTGATGAGTTGTTTGATCTTATAGCCGCATTAGCTTGGCTACGTGATCAGCCGTCACATAAGCAGCGCTCTGAGCACCTATTCAAAGTGATTGCTAACGCAATACTGATAGATGCCAAGCAAGTGGAGAATTAGTTCGATGTCAATCAAACTATGGAACCTCTGGAAAATGGTCTGTTTTTCAGATGCCCCTTAAGTATTTAACGCTATAAAAATAGTTAAACTTTATAAAATGGTCTGTTTTTGGCGGCATTGATGGAGGTCATTGCCGCTTTGTTTTTGTGGTGATTTGATATGTTTTTAATTTGAAAAATGGTGCTTTCGCATCGTTGATGAAGGGCCTCTTCTGTATCTTCCCTTGCTTCAAGGATATAAACTAATTCACCATTCACAGGCAAACTTGTATTGTGAGTTGCCATTACTATTTGGAAATTTTCTTTTACCTTGCGAAGCATTGGTATTAGGTCTTTGAAGGTGCTAGGTTTGATGAGTTGCCAATTTCCGAAGCACCTTATCCAAGGTGTGTCATTGATGGTGGTTGATTGGTGTAATTCACCTATCAGCCTAAGCAAACCCATATTCGCCTTAAACAGCTGCGCTGCAGGTATTGAATGCAATTGTGCAATTGTTTAAGAACGTTATATTTCATTAAATTTAGAGGGAATAATGCAAGAAAAAAGAGTACAAGATGTATATAGCTCTTACTTTCGTTTTAATAATCAGCGAACTTTGTCAACGGAATTACCCAGTGAACTCTCGGTGACTGAAGCTGATGGTTGTTCTATCTTTGTCGACAAAACACGTAGGTACGATAATCAGATTATCATCCGTGATGTCTGTAAAACAGAAGATTTAGAGGGACATCTACAACTATTTAGTGATGGCTGTTCACCAGAAGTTTCTATTGAGCCTCAGGCAAATACGGATGAGTTGCAAACGTGGCTATCCAGTCGTGGATTCGAGCCAGTTTATGAGCAAGAGTTTCTTGAGTTGCTGGCATCAAACTACGTTGCCTCCAAAGAGGTTTCAGAGTCAATTTCCATTGAACGCTGGGACGAAAGTCATGTCGATGAATTTTTAGCTTTGCTCAAAACATCAGGTCTAGAGTGCACAGATGAAATTTGGGAAAAAAAGCGTTCACATTATTGTACCGAGACCTTTCGTTGCTATGTTGCAAAATTAAATAATAAGCCTTGTGCCTGGGCAACGAGCTTTATCGAAAATGAGTATGCAATATTAGCTAATGCATATACGCAAGAGAACTATCGATCTAATGGGTGTCAAACGGCTTTGCTGAGAGTTCGAATCGAAGATGCAATAGACTTGGGTATTAAGGTGCTTTTAACTGACGTAATGCCAAGTAGTACTAGCTGCAATAATTGCAAGTCTGTGGGTTTTAATAGTATTAGTATTCGAAGTGTTTGGGGTAAACATTAGGGAACCTCTGAAAAATGGACTATTTTTCAGAGGCCCCTTAGATATATGAAAATGCACTTAGATGGATTAACAAACATTCCACAGTTTTAATGTATTTGAGTGCGGTGTTTATGGTAGCGAATAGCGTTGAGTACTAATTTTGTTAGCCACCTAGCTTAGTGTTATAAGTAAATCATAGTTTTGAGGTTGAAATTACAGATGAAGTGTTCTGCATTTATTGCCACTAGCGCTGATGGTTATATCGCGACACCTGAAGGAGGTGTGGACTGGCTTCATAACTCAGGCAACCAAGATGCAGATATGAGTGAAAGTCCCGATATGGGATTTAATGACTTTATCTCTTCGGTGGATTGTATGATTATGGGCCGTAAGTGTATGGAGACTCTTGGTGGCTTTAATCTTTCTCCTGAGCAGTGGCCTTATGGAAACAGAAAAGTTTATGCGCTAAGTCATTCTGTTAAGGTTGCCCCTGAAAATTTACGGGATAAAGTTGAAATGTATTCGGGAGACATTTTGGCTCTTGTAAATAGGCTCGATAGGGAGGGTTATAAAAGCGCTTATATTGACGGTGGCGCAACGATCACCTCGTTTCTAAACCTTCAACTGATTAACGAAATTATCATTACAAAAGCTCCCGTTATTCTTGGCGGTGGTATTCCACTTTTTGGTGAAACCTCTCACCCTATCAAGTTAAAAGGAGCCAGCACGCGAGCATTTCCAAATGACTATATTCAGGTTAAGTATACGGTAAATTACGGATAAAAAAGCGTTTAAGAGTGAATGGTAATACTTGGTATTTTAGTTTCAAGGTGGGTAACCGTATTACTTACACCTAAACACGGGCGCTAACCATAAAAAGTAGGATTTGATATGCGAGCACATTATTTACAGCATGTACCCTTCGAAGGTTTAGGCAGTATAGAATCTTGGCTCCAGGATGCAGGCTACGAAATATCGAGCACTCAGTTTTTCAATTCAGGCGTTATCCCTAGTATAAATGACTTTGATTTGCTCATTGTTATGGGTGGACCGATGAGTGTTAACGATGAAGCTGAGTACCCTTGGCTTATAGATGAGAAGAAATTTATTAAAGAAACGGTTGAGGCAGGAAAGTCTGTTCTTGGGATCTGCCTTGGTGCACAACTCATTGCGAACTCAATGGGTGGTGAAGTTTTTTCAAACGTAGAAAAAGAAATTGGCTGGTTTCCAGTTGAAGCCGTTGAATCAGAATGCTCTTCAGTTTTCCGTTTTCCAGAGAAAACAGAAGTCTTCCATTGGCATGGTGAAACATTCAGTCTTCCAAAAGGGGCTGTACGAATAGCAAAAAGTAAAGGATGCAAAAACCAAGCATTCCAAATAGGCAGCAACGTTATTGGCCTACAGTTCCACCTAGAAACAACACCTGCTTCAGCACAAGCGATTGTCGAAAATTGTCGAAATGAGCTTGTTGAGGGTAAGTATATTCAATCAGAAGCAACGATTCTTTCGGCTTCTGAAAGTCGTTATTCGTCAATAAATCGCTTAATGGGGAGTATTCTTAAGCATTTGCATTCAAGCAATGGTTAACAAACCAAGTTACAAGTTAGTCAGATTTATTTCGCTGTTGTTTCGCGACGAAACGCAAAAAAAGCGCCTCACTCTGATATCCGCATAATGGTTTATACACCATGCAGACCGTTTTTCTCTTACCCGTTTCAGTGCATCACGCCTAACCGCAGATGTGTCAGAAATTTTTGAAAAATCTTTTAAGAACCTGACCAACCAGAGATAGGCCTCTATTCATGTTGCATTTATGTGACAACGATGAATTCCAAAAATAAACAAATAGCCTTTGCTGAAGAACAGAAAAGTCATTTGGGAAATGTATTGCCTTAAGTGCGACACCGCACCGACGACTGCTACCTAACCCTATAAGGTGGTGGCTCCGATGGTCCGTAACAACACGGAAGCGGGATTGGAAGGAGATCCAAATGAGACTTATTACGCAGCAACAGCAACAGCAACAACAGAGTACGCACACAAACGATGAAATCAAGAGCAAATGGAAGAAGCAAGTGGGTGCGGCCAAGACCACATGGAGTAAACTGACTGAGGGCGAGTTGACTAAGGTTGTCGGTCATCAGACCAAACTGACCGGGTTGGTACAGGAACGTTATGCCATTACTCGCGAAGACGCGGAAAAACAGGTTAAAAAGTTTTTTGCCCAGAACAAATAGTAAGTTTCTTTTGGTATTAGGCAAAAAGATTACCGGGTACCGCTTAATTTTTTGGTTTGCTTCTGGTCTGAATTCTACATTCACATAAATGACCGGCGCGCTTGGAAATCTCTGATCAGGACAAGTTGTACCCTGAGCCAGAGTATCTGAGTGTGATGGAGATTCCGGTGCTGGTTCACTACGGAAATGTAAGCAGGGCCGCCAACCTGAGATTCAATCATCTATATAACCTGCAAACAAATTCTCTAACGCTTGCACATATTAAAGGTGACAGTGACAGAACAGAAAATGTCACGATTATCGTTACCACCAAATGTACATGCAGCACAGCGTTAGCCCCGAGCGCAGGGGGATTTATCAGGATAGTGAACCAGGTTGCAGAAAAGACTGTTCTAAAGCGCATAAGCCCGCATCGCCGTTGACGAAATGATAAAAGGCGCGGCACGTATTGGCGGCAGATAATTAGCCGACAAGCCTAAAGGCCGGCAGTGGCTATGAAGACGGGCATCATCATGTCCGATAACTGGATCGCAACTGAGGCCAGATCCGCCTGTCTGCATTCCAGTCGAGCCAACAACTCCGATTGAGACTTTTTAAACAGAGTTGTGACATTGAAAGGCATGGTCGACAGCGATGTCGAGTAGGCCTTGGTGGTTACACTTGCAGAGAATATTCAGGGTGTGAATGTGCTATTGGCAAAATTGGCCCATGGCTAAGCACCTCTAGCTTTCGTTTTTCTACGGCAACTCAAGTGTCATGCGTCCAACTAGATTGATTCTGGACCGGTGAGGGTCGGGTGATGAAAAACTATACTGTCAATGTTCTGTTGGTGGAAGACAAGGAAAGCGACGCCAGACTTATCCGGCTTGCTCTGGCGAAAGGCGACAACAGCGTTTTCCGGGTGCAATGGGTAACGCAAATCTCAGCTGCTGTGCAGCGTCTGGCGCGTTGTCAGGGTAATCCTGCCGAGCGTTTCGATATCATTTTACTGGATCTTACCCTACCTGACGCAGAGGGGCCGGAGGCATTCATTCCATTATTCGAAGCCGCTCCTGAAGCGTTGATTCTAGCGCTCAGCAATCCAGAAACTGAAGATACTGCACGTGCACTGATGAAGAAAGGTGCCTATGACTATCTGGGCAAGCAATTCGTGAATTCCCATTGGCTGCCAAGAGCTCTTCGCTATGTCGCCGAACGCAAACAGACAGAAAACATATTACTCGAATCGAAAGCTGTCCTGCTCAATGCCCATGAGCGGGCCGAGGTAACGCTCAACTCCATCGGTGATGCCGTTGTGGCTACCGACATGGTGGGCATCGTCACTTATCTGAATCTGATGGCGGAAACCATGACCGGCTGGCATCAGGAAGAAGCAATTGGCCGGCCGCTGGCCGAGGTATTAAAAATCATCGACTGCAGAACCCGAGAAATCGCAGAAAATCCGGTGCAAGCCGCTATCCGTGAGAATCAGGCGGTTGGGTTGGTGGCCAATTGCATGCTGATTCGCCGTGACGGTTTCGAATTAGCCATCGAGGACTCCACCGCGCCGATTCATAATCACCAGGGTCAGGTGTTGGGCGCGGTAATGGTGTTTCACGATGTCGGTGCTTCGCGTGAGATGGCCTTAAAGATGACACATCTGGCCCAGCACGATGTTCTTACCGGGAAGCCGAATCGGCTGCTGTTGCAGGAGCGTCTGGCGCTGGCCATTGTGCAGGCTCAACGTCACCACAGACAAGTCGGTTTATTGTTTCTGGACCTGGATTATTTTAAGTACATCAATGATTCCCTCGGTCATGCGGTTGGTGATCAGCTGTTGATATCAGTAGCTGATCGGTTGCAGAGCTGCGCACGAGCGTCAGATGCGGTGTGCCGTCACGGTGGTGATGAGTTTGTGATTTTGCTGACGGAGATCGAGCATCCGCAGGACGCGGCTCTGGTGGCGGGCAAAATTCTGGCCGCTATGGCACAGCCTCATTTTATTGGTACCCACGAGCTACAAGTCAGTGTCAGCATCGGAATCAGTGTCTACCCGAACGATGGCGACAGTGTCGACAGCATGATGAAAAGCGCCGATACCGCGATGTATCACGCCAAGTCCAGTGGCCGCAATAATTACCAGTTTTTTCGAGTGGATATGAACAACTGTGTCATGCAGCGCTTGTTGCTCGAAAATAATTTACGGCGCGCGCTTAAACAGCAGGAATTCGTGCTGCACTATCAGCCTCAGTTTGATCTGAAATCAGGTGTCATGACCGGTGCAGAAGCCCTGATCCGCTGGCTGGATCCGGAACAGGGGCTGGTGCACCCAGATCATTTTATACCGGTCTCTGTAGAGAGTGGCCTGATTGTACCGATTGGGCGCTGGGTGTTGCGCCAAACCTGCATCCAGCTCAGCGGTTGGCTGGCAGCTGGTTTGCGACCGGTGCCGGTGGCAGTGAATGTTTCCATGGTAGAACTGAGCCATTCACAGTTCATCACCGAGCTGGCGAACATTCTGAGGGAAACCGGCTTACCTGCGAATTATCTGAAACTAGAGCTTACAGAGCAGGTGTTGACCCAGGATACAGAAGCATTTCATCGGACACTCCAGATACTGATGACCATGGGGGTACGTCTGGTTATTGATGATTTCGGTACCGGCCACTCCAGTCTCAGTTTCCTGAAGCACTACGCCATTGACACCTTAAAAATAGACCGCGCATTTGTGCATGACATGGCCACCAATCCCGACGCCGCCGCGATCATCAGTGCGGTTATTGACATAGGACACAATTTCAAACAACAGGTGGTTGCAAAGGGCGTGGAAGATCGACAGCAGTTAATGATGTTGCGAGCGCAACAGTGCGATACAGGGCAAGGCTTTCACTTTGGCCACCCGTTGGAAGCGGGCGAATTTGAATACCTGCTGAAGCATCAAAATGACGGCACTTCTGAAGGCAAACAGGCTTGATATCAGGCCGACAGCACAGGAATGACGATCTGTGCTGCTCAACAACTCTCTCATGAGGGAATGATCATAACTATAATACCCCGGAATTTATTACACACCGTCCGCACCTGGTTCAAGCCTGTCAATGGCACGGATCAGGCACCGCTAAGGGCCGAGTTGTTCAGTGCAGACCAGATGGAACAGCACGGCAAGGCGCTGGCAAAGACACACATTACCCGCACATTCTGCAAACGGGATCTGTTGCTCAAGCGACTCGCTACCAACGAACAAGTATTGACGGCGACCTGCAGGTTATTGATGACCATCATCAAGGATCATCAACGCATTGCGCCGGCAGGTGAGTGGTTGCTGGACAATTTCTATTTGATCGAAGAGCAAATCCGCACCGCGCGTCATCACCTTCCGAAAGGTTATAGTCGAGAACTGCCACGGCTGGAACAGGGTGTGTCACAGGGTTTGCCACGGGTGTATGACATCGCACTCAATGCCATTTCCCACGGTGATGGCCGGGTAGACGCCGAAATACTGAATCGTTTTGTTGCGGCCTACCAAACGGTCACTCCGCTCACACTGGGAGAACTGTGGGCCATACCGATCATGTTACGACTGGCTCTGATCGAAAATCTGCGTCGTGTCAGTGTCCATATCGCGGATGCGCGTCTGTATCTGAATCAAGCTCAGCTATGGGCCAGCCAGATGATGGAAGTTGCTGAGCGCGATCCGAAAAGCTTGATCCTGATCATCGCTGACATGGCACGCTCCAATCCGCCCATGGTCAGTCCATTTGTGGCAGAACTTGCGCGCCGGTTACAGGGACATGGGCCGGCACTGGCTCTGCCATTGAGCTGGATCGAGCAACGGCTGGCCGAGTCCAGTCTCACGATTGAACAAATGGTACAGAGTGAGAATCAGCAGCAAGCGGCAGATCAGGTCTCCATCAGCAATTCCATTGCCAGCCTGCGTTGGCTGGGAGCCATGGACTGGCGTGAATTTGTCGAAAACAGTAGCTGTGTCGAACAACTGTTGCAGCAAGACAGTAGCGGGGTTTACGGCAGCATGGATTTCGCCACGCGGGATCGCTACCGTCAGGTCATTGATGGACTCGCCAAACGCACTCCGTTTTCCGAAGCCGAGATCACACATATCGTCCTCACACTGGCTATTGAGGGGGCCCGGCAATATGGTCGTGAAGCGCCCGCGGCCCATGTTGGTTTTTATCTGATCGATCGTGGACGATCACAGTTGGATGATGCACTGACTGCGCCGGGTCCTTTGGCGTCGCTACGACGCACGCGGGGTATCCGGATGCCGTTCATCTGGTACTTGAGTGCCATTACGCTACTCACCGCCATATTCACCGCGTTGCTGTGGGGATTGGCATACTCTGCCGGCATTGAGGGCTGGCGATTGTCGACCCTGGGCATACTGGCGGCATTGGCGTCCAGTCAATTGGCATCGATGCTGGTAAACTGGATTGCCACTCTAGTGGTCGAACCTAAGCGGCTGCCACGCATGGATTATGCTAGAGGACTGCCGCGGGAGATGTGCACACTGGTTGTGATTCCCACCCTTCTGCGCAGCATCCGCGACACTGAGTGTCTGTTGGAAGCGCTGGAAGTACGGTTTCTCGGCAACCGCGATGCCCATATACATTTCGCGCTACTGACAGATTTTCGTGATGCGCAGGAAGACCACCGCAACGAAGACAACGCGCTGTTGCAGCAGGCACGCATCGGCATTGAAAAACTGAATGCAAAATACCGGAGTCCGCCAACCGCCACCATCAGGGAGGACCGTTTCTTTTTGCTCCATCGTCCGCGCAGCTGGAATCGACAGGAGCGGATGTGGATGGGGTATGAACGCAAGCGCGGTAAGCTGGCAGATCTGAATGCATTGTTGCGTGGCTGCGGGGATAAATATTTCAGTCTGATCGTTGGCCAAATCGGCGCACTGTCGACCGTGAAATATGTGATCACGCTGGATACCGACACCCAATTACCACGCGATTCGGCACGCCAGTTCGTTGCGACCATGGCGCACCCGCTTAATCGCCCCCGTTTCGACGGCAACAAACGGCGGATCTGCAGCGGTTATGGCATTCTGCAGCCACGCATGGCGGCCAGTCTGGCGGGCACAAATCGGTCCCGCTATGCCCGGTTGTGTGGCGAGGAGCCTGGTATTGACCCTTACACCCGTTCGGTGTCGGACGTGTATCAGGATTTGTTTGGCGAAGGATCTTTTATCGGCAAGGGCATCTACGATGTGGATGCTTTTGATCAGGTCTTAAAAAATCAACTGCCGGAAAACCGCATTCTCAGCCACGATTTGCTGGAAGGCTGCTATGCACGCTCGGGCCTGCTCAGTGACGTGCAATTATATGAGGAATATCCGGTACGTTACGATACCGACATGTGCCGGCGTGAACGGTGGATCCGGGGCGACTGGCAAATTGCCCGTTGGCTGTTGCCATGGGTGCCCGGACCCGAAGGCCGCACCGTCAGAAATCCATTGTCGGCACTGTCACGCTGGAAAATTTTTGACAATCTGCGCCGCAGCGTAGAGCCATTGGTGCTGTTGCTGCTCTTACTCACAGGTTGGTGGGTGATGCCGGATACCGGCGTCTGGACCCTTGCTGCCGTGGCTATCTTACTGCTACCGCCAGTGCTGGCCGGGCTATTGGCCGGCGGCTCCAAACCCAAGGGGATGCTATGGAAGCATCATTTGCACGCCATACTGGACAGCACCGGCCACAGCTTGGGTCAGGCGGTATTTCGACTAGCCTGCCTGCCACACGAAGCAGTGTTCAATCTGGCGGCCATTCTGCGCAGCGCAGGACGCATGTTGTTCCGTCATCAAGGCCTGCTGGAATGGTCCACATCCACCTTTGCTGAGCAGCAAAATCGTTACGGAACAGGTATCGCGGGGTTTGTCTGCATCTTGTGGGCGGCACCGGCGCTGGCAGCCCTGAACGTGGTTGGCCTGCTGTTGCTGAGACCTGAGGTACTGACTCCATTGCCGCTTCTCGCGCTCTGGTTTGTGGCACCTGGATTAGCCTGGTGGCTAAGCCTGCCGCAACCGGATCTTGAGGTAACCCTGAACTCCGAACAGACCCGCTTTTTACAACGCATTGCCCGAAAATCCTGGGCCTATTTTGATCACTTCGCCGGTGCCGATGATCATTGGCTGGTACCAGACAATGTTCAGGAGCACCCCGGCCCGGTGGTTGCGCATCGCACATCACCCACCAACATCGGCCTGTCGCTGCTCGCCAATGTGACAGCTTGTGATTTTGGTTTCATTCCGGCCGGAGTACTACTGCAACGCACCGCCGACTGCTTTAACACGCTCGATCAGCTGAAACGGCATCGGGGTCATTTCTACAACTGGTATGACACCGAGACTCTGCTGCCCCTGCATCCTCATTACATCTCCTCCGTCGACAGTGGCAATCTGGCCGGACATTTACTCACCCTGAGAGTTGCCTTGCAGGATCTGCCGGAACAGAAAGTCCTGCATCCGCGCTTTTTGACCGGACTCGCCACCACTTTGGATATCGTCGAGCAGGGTATTGTGGCCGATATTGACAGGGAAATGGCTCTGGGATCCGATGCAGAAATGGTGCTCGAACCGGTGCGTAATATATTGGATGCTGCCTGCGCTCATCCGCCCGCTAATCTCAGCGCCGCCAGTCAGCAACTGACGTCCCTGATTCGATGTATCGATGAGTTGGCTGCCAGTCTTGCCCCTGAAACCGAGGCCCGTACCTGGGCCGATGACCTGCAAAAACAATGTCATTGTGCGTTGCAGGATTTGAATTTGCTCGCACCCTGGCTGACTATGTCTGAGGCGCCTGGCAGTCTATCGATGTTCGTCGAAGATGCGGACATTCCTACCTTGGGTGAACTGACAAAACGCAGCACAGCGCAATTGATAGCCATTGACACCCGCCTGCAAGACCCTATGACTCCTGACGAAAGTGCCTGGCTGACCCTGCTACGCAGACTGACTCACACGGGGAATGAGTATCTGACCCGGCGAATCTCGCAGGCGGCTCAACTGGCGCAGCAGGCGAATGGGTTTGCGGCCATGGAATATGATTTTCTGTACGACAACACGCGACATCTGCTCGCCGTCGGTTATAACGTCGATGAGTTGCGCCGTGATGCCGGTTTTTATGATCTGCTCGCATCGGAAGCGCGGTTGTGCAGTTTTGTTGCCATTGCCCAGGGGCAGGTGCCGCAGGAAAGCTGGTTTGCACTGGGTCGTCTGCTGACCACCGCTGGTGGCGATCCGGTCTTGGTCTCCTGGAGTGGCTCGATGTTTGAGTACTTGATGCCGATGCTGGTCATGCCCAGCTATGCAGGCACATTGCTGGACCAGACCTGTCGCGCTGCCGTGGCGCGGCAAATTGCTTACGGACAACAGTGTTCAGTGCCCTGGGGAGTGTCGGAATCCGGATACAATAGCATTGATGCCGGCCTCAACTATCAGTATCACGCTTTTGGTGTCCCGGGTCTTGGGCTGAAGCGCGGCATGGCAGAAGATCTGGTTATCGCGCCGTATGCATCGGCACTGGCTCTGATGGTGGCTCCGGAGGCTGCCTGTGCCAATTTGCAACGATTGGCGGCTAATGGCCTGGAAGGCCGTTACGGAATGTACGAAGCCGTCGACTATACCCCCGCGCGCTTAACACGGAATCAGACCAGTGTAGTGGTGCGTTCGTTCATGGCCCACCACCAGGGTATGAGTCTGCTGGCCCTGGCATTTCGTCTGCTGGATCGACCCATGCAGCGCCGCTTCGAATCTGATCCGCTGTGTCAGTCGGCGCTGCTGTTGCTGCAGGAAAAAATCCCCAAAGCGACCATTTTTCAACCCCTCATTGATGAGAATGCAGAGGCGGGTGCCCTGTTTGAAGCTGCGGAAAATTCTGTATTTGCTGCGGTCGGGCCGGACACCCAGACACCGGAAGTGCAACTGCTGTCCAATGGTCAATATCACGTGATGCTGACTAACGCAGGCGGTGGATACAGCCGTTGCAAGGATCTGGCCGTTACCCGCTGGCGCGAAGATACCACCTGCGATAACTGGGGCTCGTTCATTTATCTGCGCGACACCGGCAGTGGGGAGTTCTGGTCAGCCACCCATCAACCCACACTCAAAAATGCCCAGTCTTACAGTGCGCTGTTCTCTGAAGGGCGTGCCGAATATCGCCGTCGTGATCAGGACATCGAAACCCATTCTGAAATCGTAGTATCACCGGAAGACGATATCGAGTTGCGTCGGGTACGTATCACCAACCGTTCATCTGAGCGACGATCGCTGGAGGTGACCAGTTATGCGGAAGTTGTGCTGGCCCCCGTGGCTGCAGACATGATGCAGCCGTCATTCAGCAATCTGTTTGTACAGACGGAGATTCTGCCCGGAGCCAACGCAATCATTTGTACCCGGCGACCCCGTTCCATCGATGACAAAGCCCCATACATGTTTCAGCTGCTGGCGGTGCATGGCAATGATGAAGATTTTGACATCGGCAAAATGTCTGCTGAGACCGACCGCATGTGTTTTATCGGTCGAGGCCGCACGCTGGTGGCACCGCAGGCATTGAGAAAAACCGGCGAATTGTCTGGTAACCAGGGTTCGGTATTGGATCCCATCGTTGCCATCCGGTGCCCGTTCAGTCTCACGACCGAAAAAACCATCACGTTGGATCTTGTGACGGGCGTGGCGCACAGCCGTGACGCCTGTCTGGCCCTGATCGGCAAATATCAGGACCGGCATCTGACCAACCGCGTGCTGGATCTGGCCTGGACCCACAGTGGTGTTATTCTGCGTCAGATCAACGCCAGCGAGGGCGATGCCAGTTTGTATCGCCGCCTGGCCAGCTCCATCCTGTACGCAAACGCGGTATTGCGGTCTGACTCCTCAGTACTGATGCAGAATCGCCGCAGCCAGTCCGGCCTGTGGGGATATGCCATTTCCGGTGATCTGCCCATCGTCTTACTGAAAATCGCCAGCAGTGATCATATTGAACTGGCCCGACAGCTGATTCAGTGCCATGCCTACTGGCGTTTGAAAGGGCTGATGGTGGATCTGGTTATTTGGAATGAGGACCACATTGGCTACCGCCAACGCCTACAGGACCAGATCATGGGACTGATTGCCACCGGCATCGAAGCGCATGCCATAGACCGGCCGGGAGGTATCTTCGTTCGCTCGGCCGAACAGATTTCCAGTGAAGACCGCATTTTGTTACAGGCCGTCGCGCGTGCCATCCTGTCCGACAATCGGGGCACACTGGAAGAACAGGTGAACCGGCGTCAGCTGGCGGAACGTCGGGTACCGGCGCTGGCTACCACCCGGACGCTGCGCTATAAGTCTGCCGATCCGTCCGGCAGACCCAGAAAAGACCTGTTATTGGGTAACGGTGTCGGTGGATTCAGCGCCGATGGCCGTGAATATATAATAACCACCAGTCAGGATCACCAGACTCCTGCACCCTGGGTGAATGTACTGGCCAATCCACATTTTGGCAGCGTGGTGGCAGAAAGCGGGCTGGCCTACACCTGGAGTGAGAATGCTCATGAATACCGCCTGACCCCTTGGAGCGAAGACGCGGTCGGTGCATCTGGCGGTGAGGCTCTGTACCTGCGGGATGAGGATACTGGCTATTACTGGTCACCGTCGCCACAGCCGAGCAGGGGAGCCACGCCCTATGTCAGTCGTCACGGTTTTGGCTACAGCATTTTTGAACATACGGAAAACGGTATTCAGACCGAACTCTGCGTTTATGTGGATTTGCATGACAGCGTGAAATATTCGGTTCTGAAGGTGCGCAATCTATCGGGCCGCCCAAGGCGCTTATCTGCGACTGGTTATGTGGAATGGGTACTGGGTGATCTGCGGTCGAAATCTGCCCTCCACGTGGTCACAGAAATCGACGCCGACAGTGGGGCCCTGTTTGCCCGTAATGCCTACAGCACAGAATTTGGCACTCGGGTGGCATTTTTCGATGTGGACGATCTGTCGCGCACACTCACGGGTGACCGTACAGAATTTCTTGGCCGTAATGGGACGTTGCGTCGCCCCGAAGCTCTGAAACGAGCACATTTATCTGGTCGGCTGGGCGCAGCGCTCGATCCCTGTGGCGCGATCCAGGTGCCGTTCGAACTGTTGGATGGTCAGGTCCGTGACATCATTTTTCGGTTGGGAGCCGGGCAGGATCTGCCACAGACCCGTGCACTGGCCCAACGTCTGCGACGATCCGGTACCGCCCGGGCAGCGCTGAAGCAGGTACAGCAATACTGGCAACGCACCTTGGGTGCGGTACAGGTGGATACTCCTGATGTAGCCCTCAATCTGCTTGCCAACGGCTGGCTGGTGTACCAGACAATGGCCTGCCGTTTCTGGGCCCGAAGTGGTTTTTATCAATCTGGTGGTGCTTTCGGTTTTCGTGATCAGTTGCAGGATGCAATGGCGCTGATGCATGCGCAACCGGAACTGTTACGTCAACATCTGTTGCAATGTGCCAGTCGACAGTATTCTCAGGGCGATGTTCAACACTGGTGGCATCCACCTCTGGGACGAGGTGTACGGACCCGCTGCTCGGATGACTATCTGTGGTTACCGCTGGCCGTCTGCCGCTATGTTGTTGGTACTGGTGATACCGGCATCCTGGATGAAATGGTTGGATTTATCGATGGTCGTCCACTGAATGACGATGAAGAGTCTTACTATGACCTGCCGGTCGCCGGCAACGAAACCGCCAGCCTGTATCAGCATTGTGTGCGTGCCATTCAACACGGCCTGAACTTTGGCGAAAAAGGGCTGCCACTGATGGGTTCCGGCGATTGGAACGACGGCATGAATCTGGTGGGTATTCACGGTCAGGGTGAAAGTGTATGGCTGGGCTTCCTGTTGTATCAGGTATTGCAGGGGTTCGCCGAACTGGCTGAAGGGCATGATGATCCCGGATTTGCCGGCCGCTGCCGCTCCGAGGCCAAAAAGCTGCGCGCCAATCTGGCACAGCATGCCTGGGATGGTGGCTGGTATCGTCGTGCCTGGTTTGATGACGGTACGCCATTGGGTTCTGCGGTCAATCCCGAATGCAGTATCGATTCCATCGCCCAGAGCTGGTCGGTGTTGTCGGGCGCGGGTGACGATGAGCGCTGCCGTATTGCAATGGATGCACTGGATCAGCATCTGGTACGGCGCGATCATAAACTGATTCAGTTGCTCGACCCGCCCTTTGATCGTTCGGACATGAATCCCGGTTACATCAAAGGTTACGTCCCCGGCGTGCGGGAAAACGGCGGTCAATACACTCATGCCGCCATCTGGGCAGCTATGGCATTTGCCGCTCTGGATGACAGCCGCGCGTGGGAGCTGTTGAACCTGATCAACCCGATTAATCATGGTCAGACTCCCCAGGATGTGGCGATTTACAAAGTCGAACCCTATGTGGTGGCCGCCGATGTCTATGGCGTTTCACCTCACAACGGGCGAGGGGGGTGGACCTGGTACACAGGTTCGTCAGGCTGGCTGTATCGTCTGATTCTGGAGTCGCTGCTGGGTCTGACGCGGGAGGCTGATAATTTACGCATTCGTCCCTGTCTGCCGGAACACTGGACGACCTATTCAATCCACTATCGTTTTGGCAACACCGTCTATGAAATTGTGGTCACACAAACGGTTGCTGACAGCAATGGCATGAGCATTACTCTGGATGGTGTGACGCTGGTGCAACCCTGTATTCCTTTGACGGATGACCAGCAACCACATCAGGTGGAAGTCTTCCTGCAGCATGTTGTATCTGCCGGGGATCAGACACATTCTGAACTTACAAAAACCACGAGGAAGACCTTATGAGTATCACTGGCCTCGTTTCACCACTGCGCATTTATCTGATCCGTCATGCTGAGACCGATTGGATATTGAATCGTCGTTACACCGGTCACACAGAGATTGCGCTGACGCCAAACGGCCAGGTGGAAGCACAGGAATTAGCGCAACGTCTGCGCGATATTCCATTCACCCATGTATTCACCAGCCCGCGTTTGCGCGCGCGGCAAACGTGCCGGCTTGCTCAATTGAGCGAACGAGCCGATATCGACCCGGATCTGGACGAATGGGATTATGGCGATTATGAAGGGTTGCTTTCGGTGGAGATTCGACACCAAAGACCGGCGTGGAATCTGTTTCAGAATGGTTGTCCGCAGGGAGAAACACCGGCACAGGTTGGTGAGCGTGCTGACCGCCTTATTGACCGGCTACGCAGTTATCATGGCAATGTGGCGCTGTTTTCCCATGGTCACTTTGGCAGCACAGTCGCAGTTCGCTGGATCGGATTGCCATTAGCGACCGCGGAGCACTTTCCGTTGGCAGTGGCGTCCATCAGTATTCTGGCGTTCAACCCCCAGCACCTCGAAACGCCGGTTATTGTGCTGTGGAATGCCGTATTACCTCGGCAAATGAGTCCGCCCATCAGTCTTGCAGATGCCGCTTTGCGTTTATAGCGGCGCTTTCATAAGGAAGACAAGCTGGTCTCAGGCTGACAATGCCGGTGACAGCCGGTCGGTTTCTTTTTTGACGACGGCGTAGCATTCGCAACTGAGTTGCTCGAGTTTGTTGCGATTCAGCACTGTAATCTGGCCACGGTTGTAATTGATGATGCCCAGCTTATGCAGTTTGCCCGCAGCTTCGGTAACGCCTTCACGGCGCACACCCAGCATGTTGGCGATCAGCTCCTGCGTCATATTTAATTGATTACCAGGCAAACGATCCAGAGATAACAATAACCAGCGGCATAGTTGCTGAAGGATGCTGTGATGTCGATTACAAACAGCGGTCTGAGCCATTTGCGTGATCAGACATTGCGTATAGCGTAACAGCAACAGTAGAAGATCACCGTGCTTATGGAATTCGTCCTTCAGATGTTGTCTTGATAACCGATAGGCCAGACCGGCACTTTGCACAACCGCGCGATTGAGAGAGCTGTCACTGCCCATGAACAGCGCGACACCGATGATACCTTCATTCCCCACAACGGAAATTTCTGCGGATGCGCCATTTTCGAGTACATACAACAATGACACGATGCTGGTGATGGGAAAATACACATAATGTTGTGCATCGCCGGATTCATACAGCACCTTACCCAACGCCAGATTAACCAGTGTAAGTTGCGGAAAAAGACGTTGGCGGATATCGAGAGACAACGCCATTAGTAATTGATTTTGATCAGGAGAGGGTGTTTTGGTGGGGACTGTCATGCAGACCTCCGCGTTATGCGTCAAATTTGACTGAGGTATGTAGGGTGCGGGTCATCTATGCTACGCCTCCTCGCACACAAATAGTATGCCATCCATTAAAAGCACGATTCAAAGTGCGCTACCGCACCGACACGTTAAGTGATGGCGTGCAGGATAAACCTGCAGATATTTCATATGGTTCAGTACTGCCATTGATCACTGTCATTTCACAGTACGGTGCGTGGCATCCATTGACGGTTTTACTGATATCGGTGACAGGCACAGTTTCAGACTAAACCCCATTTCAGTATGCAAACGCTGATGTTTCACCCAAACAAGGCTTCATGGGCAATCAGCTGAAATACATCACAGGAGTATTCCCATGGAAAACAACGTCAAAGATCAATCAAAAAACCTGTTTCACAAGATCAAAGATAAAATAAAGGAGCTCACGGGCAGTATCTTTGGTAAATCTGATAAGGACCAGAAAGCAGGATCAAAAGAACCGGAAGTCCGTCCTCCAACAGTAGGTAAAGCGGAGAAAGTGACAGAGCAGTAGTCTGACGCCTCTGATCAGGAGAACCCGTGGACTTGCCGGAACAACAGGCTTGAGCTGAATCACCCTCTTCTCCAGTGATGGTATTTTTTCAGCCAGGCCAGTATCCGTTGTGGAGCATGGGCTTGTTTCCATGCGCCGGCAACATATTTGTTGGCTTCCGACCAGGTGGGGTAGGTGTGAATCGTCCCCAGGATCTTGTTTAGTCCCAGCCCGTGTTTCATTGCCAGCACGAATTCCGCCATCAGCTCGCCACTGTGTTCACCAACCATGGTTACTCCGAGGATTTTGTCTTTGCCAGGTTCTGTGAGTACTTTGACAAAACCTCTGGCGGCACCGTCTGCAATGGCCCGATCCAGGTCATCCAGGTTGTAGCGGGTTACCTCGTAGGCGATCCCTTTTGCTTGGGCTTCCTGTTCATTAAGCCCAACCCGGGCCACTTCGGGATCGATAAAGGTGGTCCAGGGAATGACCCGATAATCGACTTTGAATTTTTTAAATTGCCCAAACAATGCATTCACCGCTGCATACCAGGCCTGATGGGAAGCCGTATGGGTAAACTGATATGGCCCAGCCACATCACCCGCCGCAAAGATATTCGGATACAGGGTTTCCAGATAATCGTTGGTGACGATCGTGCGGTCAGTTTCGATACCCAGCTCTTCGAGGCCATATCCTTCCAGCCTTGCCACCCGGCCAACTGCATAGAGTAGGGCATCAAATTCAATCGATTGCTCTTCACCGTTATGCTCCACAATCAGGTATTTATGATCGGATGTTTTTTCGCATCGAAGGGCCTTGTATCCGGTCAATACAGTGACTCCGTCACGCTGCAAACTTACCCGGGCCAGCTCCGAGACCTCTTCGTCTTCACGTATCATAATCCGGGAGGCCATTTCCACCTGAGTGACGGCAGAGCCTAAACGGGCGAAGCTCTGTGCCAGTTCACAACCGATTGGACCGCCGCCCAGTACCACCAGTCGGCGAGGGGGATTATCCAGTTGCGCAAACTGTTCCCACAGCGTATCGCTGGTGACATAACCAACGTCTTCAATGCCTGGCAGCGGCGGCACAAAGGGGCGGGCTCCAGTGGCCAGAACAATAGCGCGGCTGGTGAGACGCTGAGTGTTACCATCGTTATGAGTGATTTCCACTGTCCAGGGATCAATCAACCGGGCGTACCCCTGAATGACCTCAACCCCAAGACCTTCATACCGTTCGATGCTGTCGTGGGGCTCTATGGCGCGAATCACCTCTTGAATCCGAGTCATTATTCGGCGAAATGAAAATCCCGGTTCGACATTGTCCAATCCATAATGTTGTGCCTGCCGCATCTGCTGTGCCAGTTTTGCACTTCTGATCAGCGCTTTGCTGGGGACACATCCATAATTGAGGCAGTCACCGCCCATTTTATGGGCTTCAACCAAGGTCACTTTCGCCTTCACCGCAGCCGCAATATAAGCGGCCACCAGACCACCGGCACCTGCGCCAATCACAATCAGATTGCGGTCAAACTGTTTGGGCTTCTGGTAACCGGAATAAACCCGACGGGCCTTGATAACGTTCAGTATTTTCTTGGCGACCAAGGGAAATAATCCCAGCAACGCAAACGATATCAGCAACGATGCTGACAGGATGTCTGACAAACCTTCCAGTTGAGCGAGCTGGGTACCTGCGTTCACATATACCAGAGTGCCTGCCAGCATGCCGACCTGGCTGATCCAATAAAACGTCACCGCGCGAATCGGCGTCAGCCCCATTAATAGATTGATCAAAAAAAACGGAAAAACCGGTACCAGTCTCAAGGTAAACAGATAGAAGACACCATCCTTTCGGATACCTTCATTGATGGGTTGCAGACGGTCACCAAAGCGCTTTTGTATCGTATCTTTCAGCAGATACCGGGAAGCCAGAAAAGCTAGGGTAGCTCCTATTGAGCTGGCGAAAGAAGCGATCAGTGTTCCCCAGAACAGACCAAATAAGGCTCCAGCCGCCAGCGTCATAACGACAGCTCCCGGCAAAGATAGCGCAGTAATCAGCACATAAAGCACCAGAAATGCTCCACCCACGAGCACCGGTTGTACGGCCTGCCGGGACTTAAACTCTGACAATCCGGACTTTAAACTCTCCAGAGTCAGTAACTGATTGAGATCAAAATAGAAAAAACAGACGACAACCGCTGCTATCGCAGCCAATAGGAGTAATTTTTTCATTCATATGTTCCAAGTGTTGGTGCAAGTCGCATGTTTTGAACGCCTTATCATGATTTTCCCACAAGCCATATGGCAGCTATGTGGGCTGGTTTTACGCTGGTGAGGCATGGAAATCCAGGTTTCTACTCACTGTGTTATATATTCTGGCACGAAATTCTGAAAACGAGTGCCTGATAGTGCTGAACGGTCTGATTTCTCACACATTTCATAATGTCATTATTTGAGACATGAGCCGGTCTGGAAAGTTCCACAGTAGTTGCGATCATCTGGCGAATACTATAAAAACAGAGAGGTTTCAGCTGGGTGTCGTTTGCGCCCGGGATCACCCTTATACATTCACCCTCTATCATGCGGGGCTTTTTGGGGCTCACGCAGGGTTTTAATATGAACAGCTTTTATGTTAACTCAGTCCAGGTATCATGGTTCGACAACGATCTCCTCTCAATCTTCCAGACAGAGTTCGATGTCTCCGTCTATGATGATGGGCTGATTGCAGAACTGAATTCTGATTACCATGCCTTTATTCAGAAGGCGGTCACGAAGCGAAAGTCGGAGTTTATTGCTGGTCGTTTTTGTGCGCTTAAATCGCTTCAGAAGTGGGGGATAGGGGACACGTTTATCCCGGTGGGAGAAAGACGCAACCCTGTCTGGCCATCAGGGATCATTGGTTCGATCAGTCATTGTCACGCCTATGCAATGGCAGTGACTGCACGATCTCAATACTCAATGGCCGTTGGTATTGATATTGAAGATGTGGTCGAACCGGAAATGGCGGATAACCTGCGGGACAGTGTCATTAATCCTGATGAATTTGTTTTGCAGGCAGGCAATGAACCACCGAATACTGTCTTTACACTGATCTTCTCGATGAAAGAAAGCTTCTTTAAAGCAGCATATCCGCATGTTGGTTATTACTTTGATTTTTCAGCCATATCTCTGCAAACAATTGACTGGCACACCGGTATGGTTGAATTCAAAATCAATCAGAATTTGAGTGACACTTTCAAAACCGGTGATCGGTTATCCGGTCAATTCAAAATGCTTGAGGACAAAAAAATCGTGACCCTGATACATATTGCCAATCATCTATCAGAATCCCAGGAGTCTTAATGCGGATTTTTGCACTATCTGACATTCATCTAGATTATGAAGAAAACAGAAACTGGCTGGCGGACCTGTCTGATACGACATATCAGGCTGACATGCTGATTCTGGCTGGAGATATATCCGATAGTCTGGAACTGGTTGAATGGTGTTTTGTCACCTTAAAACGCAAGTTTTTAAAAGTTTTTTTTGTTCCGGGAAATCACGAGCTTTGGGTCATTCGCAACAAGGGCATGAACTCCTTGGAAAAATTTGACACATTGTTGCAATTGGCCAGAGACAACTCGATCAGTATGGATGCTTACCACCATGGCAATCTATCGATTGTTCCATTTTTTGGCTGGTACGATTATTCCTTTGGATTCCCCAATGAAGAGCTGCTACAAAGCTGGGTGGACTTTAACGCCTGCCGATGGCCAGGCGGTATGAACGCAAGTGGCATAACCAATTACTTCTTACAGTTTAATCGCGAAGCGACCACCGTCAGCAATGATGTAGTGATTTCTTTTTCACACTTTCTGCCACGAATAGATATCATGCCTGCACAGATACCACAGCGATTTCGATATATTTATCCTGTTCTGGGAAGTAGCCTGTTGGATCAACAGATTCGGGCAATCCGCAGCAACCGGCACATTCATCTCTACGGCCACAGTCATGTTAATCGCAGAGTAATCATAGATAACATTGAATATATGAACAATGCGTTTGGATATCCCTCAGAGGGTTCTATCACCCGAAAACAATTGGTATGTATTTATAGTGTTTGATTATTCCAGGCTGGTGATTGCCGGGCTTGCATCAACACGTTAATCACTCGTTTTGTTTAGTGGATGTTGAATTAGCACCTCTGGTTAGGCAAACAAAGATCATCTGGATAAGAAATGTCCGTTCAAAAAAATTACCTTACAATGTTGATTTTGCTCTTTCGAACCATTGCAAAGTTTTAATGCGTTGCGCTTCACCATAAAGTTCGACGAATTTTTTAGTCATATCGTTGTTTGGACTATTGAGCGCCTCTATACGTGCAGCGATATATTCAGGCGTCAATGGTTGTCGGCAAATCACGGTTATACAGTGATACCATTGTTCGTATGTTTCACTGATCAGCGGAACAGTCATCTACGTTAGCCTCTATCGTTGGTCAGTCCGCAGCATTTTTTAAACTTACGTCCGTTACCGCAGGGGCAAGGATCGTTGCGTCCTACTTTGGGTGCTGCTCGAGTAATAGGATTTTGGGGGGCACAGCAATCCGAGTTACTGCAACAGCTTTGGCTATTATTCACAGCTTCTTGAGTGGATGGTTTCGTTTGATTGATCACAACATTATCCTTTGAAGTATTGTTTGGTGTGAGAACATGCCGACCGGTTTATAAACCGGTAGTACTGGCATGCTTTTGGTCAATCACCACCGCATTGTGTGCATGCAAACTTTCCTGGTGCTTCACTTTGAATCTATAATCCAAAACCCAGGTGGATTGCTCTAGCATGGCTTTGAGTTTGCGTGCCGCATCCTCGCAAAACATCAGATGTTCGGCGTTCAGTCGGGCAAATTCTTGTTCGTCCGCGCGCTTAACCATGGTTTGTACCGGCGTGCCGATAGCTTCCTCAATTTGAAAAATAAGCGATGGCAGAGCAGGCCATTGATGGTTGCCCAGAGATAATGTCAGGTAAGCATAAGAGCGCTGGCTGTGTGGTGTCGCCACTGAGGTTGATTGTGCCCAAGACAGTAGCGCTTGCTTATCAATATTCGCGGTAGGGAACTCTGTATCTATCGCATCAGCTAATAATTGACGCGACAGTGCAGCTGAGCAAGGGCAGGTACTGGAGTAGGGAACCGTTATTTTCAGGCTGTAGTCATATTCACTTTTTATTCGTTGCCCCTTTATTTCGACCCGATAAGTTTGGAAGCCCGATTCATGGCTTAATAAAGAGGGCTTGGGGAGCAACAAATCAAAGGCAAGATTAATTTTTGCGTTTTGGCTGATGCCTGCCTGGGAAGTAACCATTTTCTCCAGTAATAAATCGAGCGTATCTTTGTTGCAGCTCTGAGCGGCAAGCTCATTTAGCAGTGCATGCAAGCGCGACATATGAATGCCTTTAGCCGTTAAGTCATCAAGGCTGACATACACATCCGCTTTTGCGGCCATTGTCTGTTGATTACCATGATCGAGATCAAACGTGATCGGAACGGCAATCGCCTCCATACCTACCCATCGCAATGGTAAGGATTCGGCAACCTGTTGAGTCTTGGTAATATCGGGCAGTGTTTTTGATGTATGCATTAATATTGAACCTGAAAAATGTACTGAGAAATCTCATCCTTCGTGATCAAACTCTTTTCCTGTTGTGATATGCAACGGAGTATTGTTGTTTGAGCACTCCAAGGATTGGGGTAGCGGGTTTAACAAGGCATTTCCATGTAGCTGGTAATCCCGTCCGCGATGGCGGCGCGACATTCGATCGCCGATAATACGCACATAGAAGTCTTTGATTTGCCCCTCATTGACAACGCGGGCATGTTTAATCAGTGTGGTTAACATGATGACTGAACGAGATTCAGAGGCTGGTCCAGGTCATACTGTTCGAGCGCGGTGAAATAGCTATGCTCCATTCGCTTCTCCCTTCTTGATGACTAGGCTGGCCATGCTCCGCCATAGGATATTGCCAACCAGGAACATCAGCGCCGCAGTACAAACAATGGTTGGGCCTGTCGGGGTATCAAACACAAACGCAGCCCGAAGCCCGGATAAACTGGCAAAGCAGCCGATGATGCCTGCTATAACCGCCATGACTTCAGGTGTGCGACTAAAAGACCGGGCCGTTGCTGCGGGCACAATCAACATCGCTGCAATCAGCAAAACCCCCACGACTTTAATCGCGACAGCGACGACAGTAGCCAGGGCAATGGTCAAAATCATTTGCTCCCGTTTAGGGTTAAAGCCACTGGCGTGCGCGAGATCAGGGTTTAAAGTAGATAGCAGCAAACCCGACCAGCGTACGGTAATCAAGGCAACCACTGCGGCGGATCCAATCCAAATCACCGCCAAATCGGTTTTTCCGACGGCCAATATGTCGCCAAACAAATAAGCCATAAGGTCAATTCTGATCCCAGAGAGAAACGAGACGGCGACCAAACCAATCGCTAAAGAGGAGTGCGCCATCACCCCTAAAAGTGTGTCCATGGCGAAACCTTTGCCACTGAGCGCGGAGACGGTTATCGCCATAATGAGTGATACGACCAATACTCCGGGAAAAATGGGCAGGGACAAGGTTAAGGACAGTGCCACACCCAATACTGCAGCATGCGCCGTGGCATCACCAAAATAAGCCATTCGACGCCAGACAATAAAACATCCCAGAGGTGCGGCCGCAATGGCCACCCCAAGACTGGCCAATGCGGCTCTGACCATGAAATCATCCAACATGGTCAAGGTTCTCCTGATGGTTATAACGATGATGGCCCCGATGAAGATAGAGCGCCGCTTCACTTTCGCTATCTAAACCGAACAGAGAAAGATACTCTGGCGAACTGCTAACAGCCTCGGGCTTACCTTGACAACAGATATGCCCATTTAGGCAAATCACTCGATCCGTTTTGCGCATGACAACATGGAGTTCGTGGCTGACCATGATGATGGCGCAACCCAATTTATCCCTTACAGCCGTAATTTGCCGGTAGAAATCCGCAGCACTGCGGTGGTCCAGTCCTTGAGTGGCCTCATCCAACAGCAAGAGCTGGGGCTGACCCAGCAAAGCTTTGGCGAGCAATACCCGCTGAAACTGTCCCCCAGACAATGCCATGACTTGTTGTTTTTCAAGACCTGGGATGCCTGCATGATGCAACGCTGACGCCACATCTGATTGAGAGCCTAGCTTGGGTAAATTCATAAAACGCTTTACCGTCATCGGCAGCGTTTCATCGATGTAAAGTTTTTGGGGGACATAGCCTAATGTCAGCTTTGGGGACTTGAAAATATGGCCGGAAGCAGGGTTGACCGCACCAATCAGGGTCCTCAGTAATGTCGTTTTACCGGAACCATTTGGGCCGATAATCGTGACGATTTCGCCCGGTTCGACCGCCATCGAGATGTCTTTAAGTACCGTTCGCTTACCTAAACGAACGAATAGTGAGGTACAACTTATTAGCATTAACGCAGCCCTAGCCGAAAAAATTTAACCTTTAAACCTGTCTTTTAAAAAGTTATGTTATAACATAACCAAAAAAATTAATATCCCGTTAAAAACGGATATTTCAGTCAATTTTTTATTAAGAAGGTCTTGTTGTTATGCGCAAATTTTTAATCGCCAGTCTAGCGCTGCTGATGTTCCCACTACCGGTATTGGCCGCAGCGCCAAAGGTGGCCGTGGACATTGCACCACTTCATTCTCTCGTTTCCCAGGTCATGGACGGTGTTGAAGCGCCCAGTCTGCTTATCCAATCCGGTGCATCACCGCATCAATACTCAATGCGTCCCTCGGAAGCCGAGGCGCTTTCAGAGGCTGATATTGTTTTCTGGGTCAGTGAAGGATTAACGCCTTGGTTAGAAAAATCACTGGATACCATCGCCGGTTCTGCCCTAAAAATTGAAATGCTGGAACTGGAAGGAACGACGCAATACGACTATCGCGAAGGCGCTACATTTGAAGCCCATGACCATCATGATCATGAAGATCATGAAGAGCACGGCCACCACCACGAAGGGCATGATCCACATGCTTGGTTAGATCCGGTTAATGCCAAAGTATGGGTTAAGAAAATTGCCAGCGTATTGTCAGAAAAAGACCCGATGAATGCATCTGTATACCAACAGAATGCAGCTAAAACATTAGCAAAACTTGATGAATTGATCGCATCAATTAAACAGCAGGCAGAACCACTTAAAGGCATTCATTTCATCGTTTTCCATGATGCCTATCAATATTTTGAAAAGCGCTTTGGGCTCTCAGCTGCTGGGGCTATTTCACTGGGTGATGCGTCAGATCCTAGCCCTGCACGCATTGCAGAAATAAGAGACAAGGCTGCACAATTAGGTGTTACCTGTGTCTTTACCGAACCTCAGTTTAACGCTGAACTGGTACACTCCGTCTTTGAGAACACATCTGTTCACACTATTGGCGTCATGGATCCGTTGGGTGCCGACATTGATACTGGGGTAGATCACTATGGGCACTTGCTCAACTCAATGATTACCAGTTTAAGCAGCTGCAAACAATAATAGAGTAGCTCTTTAATAACCATTCAAAGGCATCATCGATTGTGTTGCTTTTGAATGGTGCTGTTGGTCAATGGCAAAGGTTATTTTTTGACGGAAATGTCCATTAAGGCAATCGATTCAGATAGCCATTTTTTGGTCTCTTGGTGCATATTCAAAAACATCTGAATAGCAGTTTTCCGTTTTTAAACCACTGTCTTTGAGTTTATCGATCGTGCCATACACCATTTGTGGTGAACCACATAGGTAAAACTCAGCGCCTTCAAGATTTTCAAAATCCTTTTCGATTACCTCATAAATATAACCTGACCGGCCAGACCAGCCTGAAGCCATTGACGCCAAGATGGGCGTGAATGCCAGGTGTTTATGTTCATCTACCCAGCCTTGAAAATCATCCAGTAGGTAAAAGTCATCCTTGTTTTTATTCGACCAGTAAATCTTTACATCAGCATTGGGTTGGCGTTTTAATATTTCTTCCGCTATACATTTGATCTTGGAAATGCCCGAACCTGCCGCTATTAAAAAATGAGTTAAATCAAGATTGGTTTGCAAAAAAGCTCGCCCCATTGGTAGCGTTACTTTAGCGGGTTCGTTTTTGGTAGAAAGATCAGAAAGGTGTTTTAGAATTTTATCTGTCAACTCACTGCTATTTTGGATAAAAATCTGCAAACGACAAGGTCGCAGCGGATTAAAGCTGTTCGCAATGGAATAAAACAGTGATTGTGATTGACCGTCTCGATTTAGATCTAATTCGAGCTGTAGATATTGCCCCGCATGATATTTTAAGGTAGTGCCGGTAGGGGCTTGTAAATCGACCTGAACGGTATTTGCGCTCAAGGGTAAAACATCCATTACCTGGCAGGCATAGGTAAGTGTCCGAGGTGATTTGTCAGAGATTTCTTGATTCATGTAACACTCATGTCTGGCTGTGGAAAAACGCAAGAAAATAATGGCATCGCCAATGCAGTTTCTGAGAAATCAGGATGTCTCGCGCGACATCGCCCGATTTCTCAGGATGACAATCAAACAGATCCGAACGATCCAGTTAATTATCAGGTTAATATGCGAACCAGAGTTAGAGTTCACTTCTCACAATGTCTGTGCCAGCCCGCAAGGCATTTAGCTTACCTCTTGCAACGTCACGCGAAAGCGGTGCCATGCCACAGTTAGTGCATGGGTAGAGTTTGTCGGCATCGACATACTTAAGTGCTTCGCGCAAAGTAGCGGCAACTTCTTCAGGCGTTTCAATGATATTGGTTGCCACATCAATAGCACCGACCATCACTTTTTTGCCTCGAATCAACTCAAGTACCTCAAACGGTACGCGGCCGTTATGGCATTCTAGAGAGACAATATCGATATTAGATTTTTGCAATGATGGAAAGGTTTCCTCGTACTGACGCCATTTAGCGCCTAGTGTATTTTTCCAGTCCGTATTCGCTTTGATACCGTAGCCATAGCAAATATGAACCGCGGTTTCGCATTTAAGTCCTTCAATGGCTCGCTCTAAACACGCAATCCCCCAGGCATTGACTTCATCGATGAAAACGTTAAATGCGGGTTCGTCAAACTGTATGATGTCGACGCCGACGGCTTCCAGTTCTTTGGCTTCTTCATTTAATACTTTGGCGAACTCCCAAGCGAGTTTTTCACGGCTCTTGTAGTGATCATCAAAGAGCGTATCGACCATGGTCATCGGTCCTGGCAACGCCCATTTAATTGGTTGATTTGTTTGTGCCCTCAGGAATTTAGCATCTTCTACAAATACCGGTTTATGGCGGCTAATGGGGCCGACGACAGTCGGCACACTGGCATCGTAGCGATTGCGAATTCTGACTGTCTTACGTTTTTCAAAGTCAACGCCGCTCAAGTTCTCGATAAATGTAGTCACAAAATGTTGACGGGTTTGCTCACCGTCGCTGACGATGTCAATGCCGGCCTGTTTTTGTTCTTGCAATGTCACGCGCAAGGCATCTTGTTTGCCGGTCATTAGTGCTTCATCTTTCAGTTTCCAAGAAGACCAGAGTTTTTCGGGTTCTGCCAGCCAAGAAGGCTTAGGTAAACTTCCAGCAGTAGAAGTAGGTAATAATTTTTTCATAATGAGTACTGTTGTATGTCCTTACAAAACGTTAGGCGTAATTCTCTGACCAACGTTCAAGAATGGTTTGATAAGGTTTAATAAAGTTCTCTTCTGTCCATTTGCCTTGTTCGACCGCTAATCGATTTCGTTCTACCCGGTCATACTCAACTTGAGTTAATGAGTAGTCCAGATGTTTCAAACTTGGCTTAAATACCTCTCCGGCGACAGAATTGGCGTTATAAATCTCAGGGCGGTAAATTTTTTGGAAGGTTTCCATTGTGCTAATGGTACTGATGAGCTCCAGAGTGCTGTAATCATTAAGTAAGTCGCCAAAGAAATAAAACGCATAAGGTGCAACACTATTTGGCGGCATAAAGTAACGAACCTGCATCCCCATCTTTTTGAAATACTGCTCAGTCAAAGATGATTCATTTGGCTGGTATTCAATTCCCAAGATAGGGTGTTGATTGCCTGTGCGCTGATAGACTTTATTCTCAGACACGCTGAGGCAAATTACTGGCCGCTTGCTGAAATTATGCTTATAAGTGTCTGACTCCAAAAAATCTTTGAACATTTTTCCATGTAGATCCCCATATTTTTCAGGCACACTGAATTGAGCTTTATCTTTATTGTGATTTAAAAGCAAAACACTGAAATCATAGTCGCGCACGTAAGATGAGAAGTTATTGCCGACAATACCTTCAATCCGTTTGTGAGCCTGATGATCAACAATGTAGGTTTTCAATATTTCAATGGTTGGGAAGCTCTGACCCTTGCCTTCGACATCAATATCAACATGGATAATTTCGAGTTCTACAGAATAACGATCACTGTTGGGGTTATCCCAATGAGCCAGCGCATTAAAGCTGTTTTCAATCATTTTTAATGCTCTGCTCAAGTTTTCTTGGCGCTTTTCGCCGCGAGCCAAATTAGCAAAGTTAGTTGTAAGGCGTGTGTTGTTTGATGGTTGGTAGTTCTCATCAAAACGAAGACGCTTAATGGTATATGTAAAACCTGAACTCATTGTAATCTGGTATCCCGTTTCTTGAATAAATTCTGACTTTTTCATTGTTCTTTCTGGACTCGCCATGGAGTCCGGTATTAAAACAATGAGCTTTTTATACACAGATTAATTTATGAGTAATATTGATTTTATCTCATGAACCCATGATGTTTCTTCATGGTTTAGATGTGATCAAGAAGATAATTTGGCTTGCGGCGCTACTGAGTGAAACTCAGTAGAAGCCGAATAAGAAGGGGAGAGCCGTGTTTTATCGAAGGTGTTTATATATCCATTCAAAATCAAGATGAGCAGCTATAGTGCGATACGCCACCGGCATTAAAGTATTCTTTAGGTTTTAAGCGATAGTATTTGTCTTCTATCGCTTTGGATTGCTCCTCATAAGGCTGGCTTAGCACATCTTGAAGTTCTTTGACCAACGTGTAATCCCCCTGCATGGCATGTTGATAGGCTGGGACGACTAACCACTCGCGCCATGTGTATTTAGGGTTGGTTTTTTTCATGTTTGCGGATACTGCCGCTAAGTCGCCACCTTTATTGACCAGGTCACGCCAACTGTTTAGCCAAGCTTGCCATTGTTCGTCGAGTTCTGGAGGTGTTTGGACGTAGAAGCTCTTTTTTAACGCTGAGACATCATCGGGTATGTGAGATAGCTCGCGGAAGAATAGGGTGTAATCCACTTTTGAGAGGGTCATCAGTTTCAATAGTTGCTTAAACAACGCTGGATTGTATTCGGTCAAACCAAGTTTGGCGGCCCACATGGTCTGAGTTTGATTTTGCATTGCTTCTGCAAAACCGCGACGTATTTGGTCTAATTGCTTTATTGCGTCGGTATTCTCTGCAAGCAATGGTCGCACTGCCGTCCAAAACATATGGAAATTGGCTTCCGCCGCGGCAGGCTGATTAAAGAATGAAAAATGCTTGCCGCCGCCCGTCCAGGGTTGGAATTCAGTATCGAAGATTTCACAAAAACCAAATGGTCCATAATCAAGCGTAAAACCACCGGCGGCGCAGTTGTCGCTGTTAAAATTACCCTGGCAGTAGCCGACACGGAGCCAATGGGTCACCAATGAGATCAAACGTTGGCGAAATAGCCTCGCCAATTCAATTAATTGATCATCAAAAGACTGAGTTCGGTTAATCTCGTTTCCGTATTCCCGTTCAATCAAATGCGCAACAATCATGCGTAATTCTTCAAATGCATTTGCGTGAGTATTTTTGCGAGTCCGACGGGCAAATAATTCAAGCTGGCCCACACGTAAAAAAGAGGGCGCCACGCGGGTGGAAATAGCCACCGGGTTGTCCACCAATATATCCGGGTTGGCGGAATATGAATGAGCAGAATACCAAGGTCGACTAACGGTTTCAGATTTGGATACATACAGTGTTAAAGATCGTGATGTCGGTACTCCCAAAGCATGCATAAATTCTTGAGCGAGAAACTCACGCACACTGGAACGTAAAACGGCGCGCCCGTCCGCACCACGGCAATAGGGTGTTGGGCCGCCACCTTTTAACTGCATTTCCCAGCGCTGGCCATTGATCACGGCTTCAAATACCGAGATTGCACGACCATCGCCGTAAGCGTTACCGGTGCCAAAAGGGCATTGTTGAGTGTATTCGGTGCCGTAAATAGAGAGTGCATAGCCAGTCGCCCAGCCAACTGGGCGCATAGGGGCATACGTGGCCGACATGTCGCCGGTAAATAATCGACAAAATCCTTCATCAAATGGTAGTTCGTTACTCAGCCCAAGCTCATTAAAAAATGTGTAGCTATGTGTGACGTATTCTGGTTCTGCAAGCGGTGTAGGTGCAACGGGTACGAAATGACCGGAAAACACCTGGCGGGGGAGGTGGTCATTACCATCATTTTTGGCATCAGGATCGGCATTTAAGTTATTCATCAAAGAATAATCAGCCAACTGTACAAACTCATCGAAGGTCTTCACATCAGCTTTGGCGGATGACTTGGACGGATATGTCATAATGTTAAAAACCTCATACCAATACGTTTGGTGTAATCGCGTGTGTTCATTCAAACAAGCCTATGCTGTTCAGAGAACTGGCATACTAAGCTTTGTACCATCCACATCAGTGGAACACTAATAATGGATGTGTAATCTTCACAATCAATAGCTTCGAACAAACTGTTGCCTCTGAGACTAAAATAAACAACCACATGAGCCAGCTTTCAGAGATCACGAAACTAAGGGGCCTCTGAAAAATAGGAGTAGTTTTGATGCAGGCAAGGAAACCGCACTCGCAACACCGAAATTTACTGGCGTAAATGGGGATGTGAGACGGGTGCTGACAACGTCCTACGCGAAAATAGGCCATTTTTCAGAGTTTCCCTAACAAACCTCTCGATGGCGGGAATATGATCATCCGACTTATGGTGTTCTCATGAGACTTATTCGTGCAACTTCAGTGTGTGTATATTTGGTTGTTGAGGTCCGTGATAGAGCAGTTATAAAAAAAGGGAGGCAAATCGCCTCCCTTTTGATTTTCTAAGCTGCCTGTGCGGCAGTGAACCCAACTTTGCACCATTTACACCTAAACAGGTATAAGACAGCCAGATCTGCGGGTTCTAGGGATATTCCAGCCGATGCCCGTTCTGGAATTAGAGCTATATGCGGCCTATAATGTGTATATATTTGCACCAGGATTCTGTAACGAAATGGTACAAAAGCGTCTCCCAGACAACGAGTTTCCCCACTCGCGCGCCCAGCGTCTCTTTCACCCTGTGGAAGCACCATCGGTCGATTTCCCAATTCAGTCTGTACGAATAGACTGGGATCGTCTTGTCGCCAAATGCCCAACAGTACTGGAAACGGTCAATGCTATGCCGACCTATCGATTGATACTCGATTTGATGTGGACGACTGGCGCGCGTATTTCCGAAGTGCTCGCGCTAAGCCCGAGCTCCTTTGTGGATGATGGTTACGACTTCGGTGTAATTTTAGCAAAGACCTGGTCGGCCCAGTCGAGCGAGCCTTCAGCGCTCGCCTAAGCGCTATATCCCGATTGTTGATCACGCGCTAGAGGATCGGATTCAGAGCTATCTCTAAGTAGGGCGTTTTAAAAAGAATGAACGAGTATTTCCGATGTGCCGTCAGACGGTTAACCGGCATATTTACGCCTTGGTCGAGAGTGTAGGGGCGCACCATTCGTCATCAGTGCACATACATTTCGACATTCGTTTGCAATTCATTTTCTTTTGCACGGGAGGCTGCTGAAGTACGTCAGCCAGCTCTTAGGTTATAAGTTAGTAGACAGTACCGAGATTTACACCAATGTGCTCATAGTCGACGGGGCGCATTTTTTAGATGGGGTGGATTTTCATTAATGTCCGTTGTCATTAGGGTCGTTGGTAAACCTTCGCGTCCATCAATGAGTTGAAATCAACAATATTCTGAGTAGTCGAACTATGTCTCTGACGAAAATTAACAACATAAGTGAGTCTAAAATCACTGATCGTGTGGCTAAGCTCATAAACCTAGATGAAGAAGTATCAGCTATTTTCCGAGGTGTTTTTACTAAGGCCAATGACTCTTGGTCGATGCTTATGGGGTTCATCATAGTGAACGACGACTCGAGAAAATCTGCTATTGAAGCTTGTCATTATCAGTACTCAGAGTATCAATTTATTTGTCAGCCGATCACGGGGTTAGACTTGGCTAAATTAATCAGCAACGTGGGGAAAAATGCAAATACGCTTATTCCTGGCCTTCCCGAGTTAGGCAAGCGAGAATCGCACCTAAACTGGACTGAGAGTTTAATTCCAAGCCACGCTCATCAAGAAGAATTCCCTGTTCGACAGTTCTCTGCTCGGGTATGTTCTGACGCCCATTGCCACGACACCAAATTGGTAGCGCACGGTATGCCCTTTCACCCATCCGCGTTCGATCTGACTAAAACTTTCCTTGGGCTGGATAAGTTTCACGGTTCCAGCGATGCTAGGAAAGGCGAATTGTGCATTTGTATTCCAGATCGGAGGGGCCATCTAGTATTGTCTGAAGGCGATATTCGATTTCATGGTGACATGCATGTTGAATTGTCAGTGGTGGGTGCTATTGACGGGACACAAGTTAATCTCGCCAATCCCAAAGACCAGTTTGACTTCGACTCGAAGAAAGCTCTGGACATGGAGCTATGGTTGGTTGGAAAGGACAATGAGATTATCGACTATTGCTCTTCAACTGAATGGGAATTCCGCTTTGGTATTCAATCTGACGGAACCGATCTTGAAAAGCTATTCAGCATCATTTCAAACGGTGAGAGCGAACACTGTGAATTTAAAGCGTATATCAATCTTGTTAATACAGACACAAAAGCGGTAGAGCTAGAAAAAACTGTCTGCGCCCTATCCAACCATCAGGGAGGTAAGGTGTTTATTGGAGTGGATGACGAGACTAATATCATCGGAATCAATGAACAATGCCAGAAGAGCTATAAATGCCACCTCAATGAAGCAATCAAATACTATCGGCAAGATATTGAAAAGAGACTGAGAGAGTCGCTCTTAAAAAACCAATGCTTCAGCTGTCTCTCCATTGAGCACAACAAATTGTTTGTATTAGTCATAGATGTTCATAAAGCCAATGGCCTGAACTATCTACTGGCTACAAAAGAAGCTTATATTCGGCGCGGAGCTTCTTCCCCTAAAATGACACCGACGGAAATACAGGCCTTTCCGCGAGAGAGGGATGTGTTCGGACGAGAGCTATTAGCAACTGATGCCAGTTCTGAGTGGGCGGCTTACTAATGGTCGATACCAACGTACCATTAGTACGAAAATTTTCGCTGGTTACTCCGAATAAAGATAGCGAATTTGACGGAGGCTGGCTTGAAGCCTACTGGGCACAGAAAGAGCCAAAAACTTGGTCTGATTTGGAGTCTGAGTATCGAGTGATTGTGCTCGCCGATGCAGGCGCAGGGAAAACTCATGAAGCGCTAAACAGGGCGCATCAAGGGAATGCAGAAGGGCGCCCTAGCTTTTTCATCCGCATTGAGGATATCGATCAGGATTTTGATGGGGCATTTGAAGTAGGCACATCAGAACAATTTGAGGAGTGGCTTACCTCCGTAGACGAAGCTTGGTTTTTCTTGGACTCGGTCGACGAAGCCAGGCTGGATAATCCGAAAGCGTTTGAAAAAGCGATCAAACATTTTGCAAAACGTATTCGCACGGCGATGCATCGCACGCATATTATTATTACAAGTCGCCCCTACGCATGGCGTTTTATAAGCGATACAGCGTTGGTTGAACGGCACTTACCTTTTAAGGTACTTAAACAGGAGCCCAAACAAGAGGTCCAAGAATTTGAGGATACTTCGTCCGAAAATGATGATAGAGACGAAAGTCCGGTAGAAATTTACGGGCTGAAAGCATTGGATGTTGATGACATCCGGTTTTTCGCCCGACATCACGCTACGCCGAATGTTGAACAGCTAATCGTTGAGATCCAACGTGCTAATTTGATGGAAATGGCATCTAGGCCTTTTGATCTTGAGGCATTGTTGTCCAAATGGGAGTCAGATGGAGAGCTGGGTGGTCGTCTGCAATCGTTGCGGCATATGGTGGACATTCGGCTGAGTGAGATCGACCCTGATCGTAAAGAACGTCAGCCTCTCAATAAACAGCGGGCACGTGATGGCGCTCGTCGATTGGCTGCAGCTGTTACCTTGTCTAATGAGGCTGGTATTTTGGTGCCGGATATTGCCCACGAAAGAGTGGGCATCGATGGCGAAACCGTCTTGGCTGACTGGGAAAATCCAATCGATGTGCGAAAGCTGCTTGAGCGAGGCATCTTCAATGACATTCTTTATGGCGCGGTGCGTTTTCGGCATAGGGATATCCGTGAGCTGCTGGCGGCTGAATGGCTCCACCATCTATTGCAAACAGGTAACTCCCGCCGAAAAATCGAATCACTTCTTTTTCGGGAGCAATACGGGGAGCAAGTCGTTGTCCCACGATTCCGTCCGATTCTTCCCTGGCTAATCCTCTTTGATGATGACATACGCGAGCGAGCGCTTTCGATACACCCAGAGATCGCCGTCGAAGGTGGAGATGCCGCTTATCTGCCGCTGCCAATCAGACAGCAAATTCTCAACGATATTGTCAGTCGAATTGTTGCTGACGAAGATGATCGTGGTGCTCGTGACAATGAGGCAATAGCACGGATTGCCCAGAAAGACCTATCTGATGATGTTCTGCGTCTTATCACAGAGCATAGGGCCAGCGACGATGCAATTTTCTTTCTGGGAAGGCTCGTCTGGCAGGGCGATATGGAAAATTGCATTGAGCCTTTAATCTCGATTGCTATAGACCCAAGTAGAGATATTTACCCACGAATAGCTTCTATACGGGCCGTGGCGACGGTTGGCTCAAGGGAACAGCTGAGATCGCTGTGGCAGTCTGTTAATACCAGATCAGAGGTCATTCATCGCAGACTACTCGTCGAGTTGGCAGAGGAAGCGGTTATTGACGATGTAACTGTAGACTTATTGTTGGATTCCCTTGATAAATTGCCTCCCTATAAGCAATACGAAACATCGGGTTTGGATCGAGCCATTCATACATTCATTGATAAGCTATCGGGGCTTAGCTCGCAAGAAAGAGAGCCATTGTTGATGAAGTTGTGTGCTGGCCTCAATGAACTCCTGAGCCGAGCCCCTCATCGCGAGCGCCGTGAGTGCCGTGTATCCACGGAGTTTAGCTGGTTGATGGGGCCTGCTATTCAAGTTGTAGAGCGCCTCATCCTAGATCGATCCGAAGCGTGCTTTGATAAAGATGTCATCGCGATACTCATCAAAATTCCCGCTGTTCGAGATTGGGCTGGAAATCAAATCAATGAATACAAAGATAAGCTCCACGAGCTAATACCGGCATGGACAGCGTTCAACGATGCCTACTTTTGGCGGAGCATTGAAGAAGCAAGAGTCAGACTGACTGAAAAAAACAAGCGACTTACAGATGTGTGGGTAGTGCTTTGGCGTGGACACTATTGGCAATATGAAGCGGACAGTTTTGGCCGTGTTTTAGCGTTTATCAAAACCAAGCAGCTTGAAGATGATCAGCTGGTTGCGCTTTCATTGGCGTTTCGACTCTATACGCAATCCGAAAAGCTTCCCGAATGGCAAAGTCAACTTGAGGAGATTGTAGCAGACAGTGAAACACTGGCAGCGAGCCTACAGGAGCTGCTTAATCCGCCAGTAAACGAAGATCATGATAAATGGGAGCAAGAGCACTTAGAGCGAGAACGGCAGCATGAGAAGGAAAAGTCCGAGAGAAAACGGAAAAGGGCCCAGTGGATTGAAGGGCTACGCGCCAATCCTGAAATAGTACGAAATCCGCCAGACCTTCCCCCTGGAGAGTGGACAAATAACCAACACTGGCTTCTTCTTGAGCTTGATGGCGAGGGGCTACGAACCTCTCGTGCTAAAGGTTCAAATTGGCTTTCGCTAGTCGATGAGTTTGGTGAAGATGTAGCCCGTGCGTTTCGAGACTCTGCAATCAAACATTGGCGACTGTACAAGCCTGAGCTGGGGTCTGAAGGTGCTGATATCTCATCTACCCCTTACTCGTTGATCTTTGCTATGTTGGGGCTGGAATATGAAAGTGGGGAGGTAGACAACTTTCCTTGCAATTTGAGCAGCACTGAGGTTTCTCTGGCATTGCGTTATCTAACACGAGAGCTCAATGGGTTTCCTAGTTGGCTAGAAACCATGCATAAGGCCTACCCAGAGCAGGTGCTCAAAGCCGTTTGGCAAGAGCTCCATTGGGAGCTGGTCAACGCTCGCGTTGATAATCCGATGCACTACATCCTACAGGATATTGTATACCATGCACCTTGGCTCCACGGTCAGCTAACACCTCTTCTCCAGCAATGGATTGAAGAAAACCCCAATTCAGATTGGGAGGTGTTGCGCCACTGCTTTCATATTTTGGATTCTGAACAAGTCTCCCTCGAATGGTTGACCTCTTTCGCTCAATCAAGAGTGGTAGCTAGTGGTAGTGCAGAAGAATCTGCCAAGTGGTATGCCCTGTGGGTGGATACTGATCCTGAAACGGGTATTGCTGTGGTCAATTCTTGGCTTGGAGGTATGAAAGCTGATGCGGCAACAATAGCTGCACAACAGTTTGTTGTACAACTTCTTGGAGGCAGGAGAGAGCGGGGTGGTTGGGCATTTGCTCAAAAATTTAAGTCTGTGCCTTACCTTACTGAGCTTTACGTTCTGATGCACCAATACATACGCGTAGAAGATGATATTGATCGAACAGGAAGAGGCGTTTATTCACCTAGCTTACGAGATGATGCTCAAGATGCACGGAGCCAGTTGTTCAATCTTTTGACAGAAATTCCTGGCAAGGAGACCTACAGTGCCCTTCTTAAATTGTCACAGTCTCATCCAGTAGAAGATCATCGTAAATGGATGACTAAGCAAGCGAGGCGTCGCGCGGAACAAGATGCAGATGATCTCCCTTGGACTGGTGAGCATATTTATGGCTTTTCCTTACTAATGGAACGAGAGCCTACTACACATCGCCAGCTTTTTGATATTGGAGTGCTACATCTCAACGACTTCAAAGATTGGCTGGAGCAGGGGAATGATAGTCTTTACGAAACCTACCAAAAAGCCAGGAATGAAACTGAGATGCGCAAAATTGTCGCTCATTGGATAAATGGACATGCGCTCGGTCGCTATACCTGTGCTCAAGAAAATCCACTGGCTAACGAACAGCGACCGGACATCTGGTTGCAGCATCCAACAATCGTATCGCCGGTACCTATCGAGCTAAAGTTGCTGGATAAAGATTGGTCGGGACCTGATCTCTGTGAGCGACTCCGCAATCAGTTAGCTGGCGACTATCTGAGAGAGGTAACGGCGGGTTGTGGCGTATTTCTTTTGGTCTGGCAGGGATCAAAACCTGATCGTCACTGGGAGGTAAATGACGTGCTAGTTGGAGTCTCAGATCTTCAGCAAGCTTTAACTGACTATTGGGTTTCTATTTCTCAACAATTCCCTAGTATTGCTTCTATTGAGGTGATTGTTATTGACCTCACATTAAGAGGCACTAAGGCAAGTACTTAGAGTAGCTTGCTAGGATTGTTGAAATAGTGGCCCGAAATTATCATTGGCCTCAATTTATCTTCTCTTCCGCTAGTCGAACCACTTTGAGAGTTAAGTTCCATCAATCCATCAATAGAGGAGAACCGGCGGGTGAGCTTAGTGGATAGGGAATTCACTTTTTGAAAAATTGGAAGACAAAAAAGACTAACACCTACGGTACTTCGTGTAAGATTTTTTACAAGGCCAATTTCGTTAATTAGTTTATATGAACTCGACAACTACCGAGCAAGATCGCGCGAAAATTGTAGCCAATCTTTTGAGAGACATGGAAGAAACTGCTGCCAACATTCGAGCTTTAATACTTGGGATGCCTGCTCAAGAACTTCTTGGGTACATCTATGCTCAGCGTATAATGAAACAGCTGGCGGACAACGAGATGACCTCGGAAGAAAACAACAATAATGACTCTCGTGAACAAATAAATGAGTTACAGTTTCTGCTTGAATACGTGCATGCCGTCCTAGCATCAGACGAGGCGCCAGAAGAAGTTAAATTTGATGAAGAACAGTGTGTAGAACTATTCGATCTTAGCAACAAACTGCGAGGACAAGCCATGTTCTTTGCCATGGCGTCATCTGCGGACAACACAAAGAAAGCGGATTTAAGCCCGGATATGGCAGAGATGGAGTTCCATATAAAATCAAATTGGATTTCACTCAGGGGGAACCGGTATCAGGTTCTGGAAGGTGAGTTTTACCGCTACGTCCTTGAGCCACACGATGATATTCTGAAAGAGGTCTACGGAGCAGGGGCCGAAGAGATTGCAAAAGGCTTTCAAGATATAGCTAATGCAACTCGAACAGGGCAAGCTGACGCGGTAGATATAATGAGGATGCAATTCGAGGCTGCTCAAAACTTCGCTGCTGCGCAAGAAAAAAGACTTGAAGATGTTATGGAGTTGTGGGTAGCCGAAAACGCTAGCCAGTCTGAAGCTGTTGGGTATGCTATTGAGGATATGTTCCGAGGCGGAATCGCCAATGTAAGCTGCCATACGAATTTGCCTGCAGAGCTACTAGCGGATTTGGCATATCAACGCGGAGAAGAGATTGATTTTTTCGCTGAGGGCGATTTTGTAGGGACTCCCTACCGGACGCTTCCTGCTCGCAAAAAGCCCTTAATCCAACTCGAAACAGATTATTACGCGATCGATCCATGTTTCGCTCGTGATGCTGGCTACCGTGCTCTTTTATTCAACCTACTTCAAAGGAAACCGGATTATAAACAACGTTTCTCAGATCGACAGAAAGTGATGAGTGAAGGAGCGTTTTCAGACATCCTCAGCGAGCAGCTACCGGAGGCGATTGTCTACCAAGAAGTGTATTACAAAGATCCGTTCACTAAACAATGGTCAGAAAACGATACACTAATCTTAGTCGACGATGTTCTCTACCTCGTTGAGGCTAAATCAGGCGCAGCAGCGACTATTGCTTCGCCCGCACTGGATCTTAAACGACACCTCCAGTCAATACAGGACTTAGTTCTTAAAGCTTACTACCAGTGTAAGCGTTTCTTTAATTACATAAATTCTGCCGAGGAGGTACCACTCTACAAGCTAATAGGAGGAAGATATGAAGAGTGCGGTCGAATTCGTCAGTCGGATTATCGAGTGATGATCCCCATAGGGTTAACAGTTGAGTCATACTCACCATTTTCGACTTTTTGCAAAGAATTATCTGAGATTAATCCACTTCTCGGAAAGTATAGTTTTATATCAATGTCGATTGATGACTTGTTTGTTCTCAAGCGAATTCTGCCAACACCTGGAGTCTTCGCACATTATATGGAAGTTCGGCAAGCACTGGCGGGAATTAAGCAGGCTCATCTATTTGATGAATTTGATCATCTCGGAGCTTACATAACTAAAAATAGAGTTGATCAAGACCTTATTGAACAATTTGAGAGTGGTAACGCAGATCTAATAGTTTTGAATGATATGAGTGTTCCTATAGATCGGAACTTCGAAGGAGAAAGTTGGGAAACTGATCCTATTCCAACTCAAGAATTTCCAGAAGAAATATTGAAATTACTAGGTGCACTCGACATCAGTCGATCACCAGGGTGGTTGTTGGCGGAGAGCCGTATCCGTAACTATGGTGAACAAGCACGAAAAGATCTTTCAAAACTGCTGACAGATTTAAGAAAAACACTAGAGAAAAACCCTGCTCGATACTTTGTATTCGGTGGTGACAGTCAGCCACTCTTTATCTGGATGCAAAGCTCTAGGCATGATATAGATTGGAAAGAAATAAATAACAAAGCAAGTGCAGCAGCTCTGTGCACTATGGTCCCAGATATCACCGGCCTGTTGGTCGAGGTTGGTTCCGGAAGTACCTATGACCAAGCACATCACTTTGTAATCCAGATTCCTACAGAGAAGACCGAAGACAACTCACATATCTTTGACGAAGCGCTGCGCATGAACCAGAGAGCGAGATCAATCAATACCTCTCGTGAAGAGGGGAGATCAAGACCAAGAAAAAAAATAAAAATAGGTCGTAACGAGACATGTCCCTGTGGGAGCGGTATGAAATACAAAAAATGCCATGGTCGTTAGTGTTTAAAGATCAGTTTAGCCTCTTTAAGGCATCCTCTAAAACTTCCTCTGGAGGTTCTTCGTAGATTAAGGTGGTTGAAGGGTTAACATGTCCAGAAATTTTTTGGGCTATAGTGAACGAACTCTGGTTAAGTATCAGAAGAAAATAAACTTTCTAAGCTGCCTGTGCGGCAGTGAACACAAAGCAAACAAGGACCTGGATGAGTTTACCTTTCTAAGCTGCCTGTGCGGCAGTGAACGACTGGGTATATTTTAAAACCCTCCTCCGAGTTTTCTAAGCTGCCTGTGCGGCAGTGAACCAACTAGTTGTAACTCCGCCTGTCATGAGTAATTTCTAAGCTGCCTGTGCGGCAGTGAACAAGAGGGATATACCGTATCCATCTTTGGATAATTTCTAAGCTGCCTGTGCGGCAGTGAACTCAAACTGGCGACCCGGCAAACCAAGTTTAAATTTCTAAGCTGCCTGTGCGGCAGTGAACTTGTGGGCAATGAAATTATCATGGATTGATATTTTCTAAGCTGCCTGTGCGGCAGTGAACTTGTGGGCAATGAAATTATCATGGATTGATATTTTCTAAGCTGCCTGTGCGGCAGTGAACATAGCTTTACTGAACCAATGCGAACAATCGCCTTTCTAAGCTGCCTGTGCGGCAGTGAACGTGTTTCCAGGTGGATCCTATGGCACGCCCATATTTCTAAGCTGCCTGTGCGGCAGTGAACAAGTAGTAGGAGAGTTTTCAATGCATGTATTTTTTCTAAGCTGCCTGTGCGGCAGTGAACTTGTGGGCAATGAAATTATCATGGATTGATATTTTCTAAGCTGCCTGTGCGGCAGTGAACTTGTGGGCAA